>JALYHQ010000081.1 GCA_030776455.1 Acidobacteriota bacterium
GCGGTGGACCTCGCGGCGGAGCCAGCGGCGGACGCGGTGGCCCCGGCGGAATGACCATGGGCGGCGGCGGACGCGGTGGTATGGGCGGCATGTTCGGGGGCGACGGTGGCAGCACCAGCCAGCGCTACAACCTCTCGCTATCCATCAACGCCCGCAATCTGCTCAACACCAACAACGAGGGCCGTATCATCGGCGACATCACCTCGCCCTTGTTCGGCCGCTCCAACCAGCTGGCCGGCGGATTCGGCGCCGAAGCATCCCCCGCCAACAATCGCCGCATCGAGCTCCAGCTCCGCTTCCAGTTCTAACTCGTAGGACAGGCCTCTGGCCTGTCCTGACAGGCCGGGAGGCCTGTCCCGCTATTTCTTATTCAGCTCCGCGATCACTTCGTCCATCTCCTTGCGCAGCTTCCGATACCGCTCCACCGCGTCCCGCCCGATCTTCTGATCCGCCCCCGTGGTCAGCGAATACAGATACGTTATATGCGTTTGCAACTCCGGCTTGCTATATCGCACCGGGGGCGTAATCAGGTGCGAAGCCAGTTCGGCCAGCTCCGGCTTATTCGCAGCCCGTACCCGCGCCACCGCCCGATTCGCGTCGCTCACCAGATCCCGCACTAACATGTTGTGCTCGAACTGCTCCCTTAGGTCCCCCAACGTCACACCCGAGCGCGTCACGCGCGGATCCTCAATCACCGTCAGCGCTTGGGTTGATGTCCAGGATCCCACCGTCAGCTTCACCGCATACTTCCCCGGCACTGCCAGCGGTCCGTTCGGCCCTTCCGGCCGCGCCTTGCTGACCCACGGCCCCGGATAGCGCAGGTCCCAGACGAACCGGTGCATCCCCGCGCCTTTATCCAGCCGCGTCGGCCCGCTGCGAATCCGGAAGCCGCCCTCCTCGTCGTCTCCCGCCAGCGCGTCCACCGCCGCCGGAGCGTCATCCGCGGCGCCGCCCGCGCTCGAGAACTTCCGCACCGTCTGGCCCGCCCCATCCAGCACTTCCAGCGTGATGTCGCCTTCGGGCGCGCCGGCCAGGTAGTAATCGATCATCGCGCCCGGCAGCGGGTACTGCGGCCCTCCTGCGGCGCGCCCGAATCCGCCCCGGGCCTGCGTGCGAACCGCTTCGCGCGGCTCGAACAGGAAGTTCCCCGCTACGCTGTTCGCCTGGTGCAGCGGCGTCAGATCGTCGAGTATCCAGAATGACCGCCCCTGTGTCGACACCACCAGGTCTTTGTGCGACACCTTCATGTCCGTCACCGGCGTCACCGGCAGGTTCAGTTGAAACGTCTGCCAGCGCGCCCCGTTGTCGAACGATATGTACATCCCAAACTCGGTCCCCGCGTATAGCAGTCCCGCGCGATCCGGATCTTCCCGCACCACGCGCGTCGGTTCGTCCGCCGCGATCCCGGTGTTCCCGTCCGTGAGTCGCGTCCAGGTCTCGCCGAAATTGTCCGTGCGGTAAATGTATGGCGCGAAATCGCCCAGCAGGTAGCGATAGATCGCCACAAACGCTGTTCCCGCGCGATGCGGGCTCGGCTCGATATTTTGCACCCGCCCGCCCGGAGGGAGCCCCGCCGGCGTCACGTTCGTCCAGTTTTTTCCGTCGTCGCGCGTCACAAAGATCAGTCCGTCATTCGAACCGGTCCATATGAGCCCCTTCTGCACGGGCGATTCACGAATCGAGTAGAGCGTGCTGTATACCTCTTCTCCAGTCGCATCGCGCGTGATCGGCTCCCCGCTCGCTCCTTGCGTCCCCGGAGGATGCGCTGTCAGATCCTCGCTGATTCGCTCCCACGTCACTCCCCCATCCCGCGTCCGATGCAGATACTGCGAGCCGTAGTAAATCACGTGCGGAGCGTGCGGCGATACTTCCATCGGCGAAACCCGCTGAAAGCGGTAGGTCAGCTGGCTTCCCGCGTTCCCATACAGCGACTGCGCCCCGATCCAGTAGCGCGCTTCGTTTGACGTGCTCAGATTCAGCCGGCTGAACTGCCCCTTGCAGCTGCCGTACACTATTTCGGGATTCACGGGGTCCGGTATGATCGGGCCCGTCTCGCATCCCGGCCCCGTGCGGAAGTCCTGCCCGTTTCCCAGCGGAAGGCCGGGTGCAATCACCGTCGTGTTGTCCTGCTGCGCGCCGTACACGCGATACGGATACTGATTGTCCACCGCCACCTGATAAATCTCCGCGGTAGGCTGATTGGCTTGCGTGCTCCAGGTTCGCCCGCCGTCGAGCGACACGTTCGCGCCTCCGTCATTCCCCTGGATCATGTACTGCGAGTTCGTGGGATTGATCCACACATCGTGGTTATCGCCGTGCGGAACTGGCGACCGCCGAAAACTCTTGCCGCCATCGGTGCTCTTGAACCAGCCTTCATCGCCCACCCACACCGTATTCGCATCGTTCGGATCCACCCCGAGTGTCGTGTAATAGAACGGCCGCGTGATCAGCGATCCCGAGCTGTTGATCAGCGTCCATGCAGCGCCCGCATCTTCGGAGCGATACAAGCCCGATCCCGGCTTGGCTTCGATCAGCGCATATATGCGATTCGGATTCGATGCCGAAATCGCCACATTGCTCCGCCCAAACAGCTCGTTCGGCAGCCCGTTCCCCAGCTTCACCCACTGCTCGCCGCCATCGGTGCTCTTGTAGATGCCGCCCTCGCGCGCGCCGCTGATGATGGTCCACGGCTTGCGTTCCCCATGCCACATGGACGCGAAGAGCACCGCCGGATTGCCCGGCTGCAGCTCCAGATCGGCCGCCCCGCACGTCTCCGAAACAAACAGGACATTCTTCCAGGTCGTCCCGCCGTCGTTGCTGCGATAGACCCCGCGCTCCTTGTTCGGCGCGAATGGATTCCCGCCGGCCGCCACATACACAACGTCAGGATTCCGGGGATCCACCCGGATGGTCGCGATCTGCCCCACATCCCGAAGCCCCGCGAACGCCCACGTCTTCCCCGCATCGGTGGACTTGTAAATCCCCCGCCCGATCGATACATTGCTGCGAATCTTAGACGACCCCGTCCCTGCGTATACAATGTTCGGATCCGATAGCGAAACCTCCACCGCCCCCATCGATGCCGCTTTGAAAAAGCCGTCCGACACGTTCACCCATGTGTGCCCCGCGTCAGTGGTCTTCCAAACCCCTCCGCCAGTAGATCCCATGTAGAACGTGAACGGCTGCGAAGGCACCCCCGTCACCGTCGTCACGCGCCCCCCGCGATCCGGCCCAATCATGCGATAGCGCATCCCAGACCACATCGCCGCATCCGGAGTCCCCGCAAACACCGAGACCGCCACCGCAAACACCGCAACCCTGGTAATCATTCCGTTGCGTAATATTACCATCGCCGCGTGGGGCAGGCGGTTTCGCCTGCCAGAGGCCGATTGCTAATCGGCCTCTGGATAGTATCCTGCCCCACCTTGCGACACATTCCTCTCGCGTTATGGACACGCTTATCGCGAGCCGACCCCTTCCTATTCCATTCGCAGCGCCACCATGGGATCAATACGAGTCGCCCGCCTCGCCGGCAGAAACGTGGCGGCCGCGCCGACGCCCAGCATGATCGCGAATACAATCGCAAACGTCAGCGGATCACTGGGCTTCACGCCGTAAAGAATTCGCTCCAGCAATTGCCCGGCGCCTAACGCCATTCCCAGGCCGAGAATCAGACCCGTACCAATCAAAATAGCGGCGCTACGGGCAACCGATGACAGCACCTGCGCCCGTGTTGCGCCGATAGCCATGCGGATGCCGATTTCGCGGGTCCGGCGCGAGACCGCGTAGGCCATCACGCCGTAAATTCCCGTGGCGGAGAGCACCAGCGCCAGCATCCCAAACGCACCCAAGGCGATGGCGGCGATGCGGGCAGGGAAGAAAGTCCAGGTGAGTTGATCCTCCACGCTGCCGGTTGCGAACAGCGCGATAGAGGGATCAATTTCGCGTACCAAGCCGCGGATTGACGGCAGGATGGACTCGGGGGGAATCGCTCGCGTGCGAGCCACTAAGGAAGCCTTCGACTTATACCCGATGTCCAGCGGCATCCAAAACGCTAGTGGGGCCTGTTCGGTCAGATTGTAATATTTCCCATTCTCCACGACGCCCACAATCTCCATCGGTTCCTTAGTTGCGTTGGTGGAAAAGCGGCGTCCCAGCGGATTGCCTCCATCCAGCAATCGCGCCGCGAACGCGCTATTCACAATGGCCACCCGCGGGGTGCCCTGCTTGTCCCTTGAGTCGAACTCGCGGCCCGAAATCAAGCGCGTTCGCATGGTGCGGAAATAATCGGGGCTGGCCGTAAGGGCGTAAGCGTTCGGCACGTCGGCGGCGCGCTTGGGAACGGGCTTGCCTTCGATATAGACTGCATTCCAGGGGACGGTGGGCGTTAACGGGATATTATCCACCAGCGTGGCCGCCTCCACTCCCGGCAGTTGCCGGACCCTGTCCAGCATGCGCCGTTCAAACTCACGGCCGCGCGGTTCGTCATAGCCCTGCATGTTCAGATCGAACGAGACCGTGGCGAGACCGGGGATTTCAAAGCCGACGGGCGCGGAGAGCGACCGTTGCAAGCTCTTGACCACCAGCACCGAACAAAAAAGCAGCAGCACCGATAAGCAGACCTGGGCCGCCACCATATAATCGCGCAAATGCCAGTAGCGGAATCGCCCCACGGCGGCTTCATTTTTCAATGCCGGGACCAGGTCCGTCTTAGTCGCCTGCAACGCCGGTAGCAGACCGAATAACAACGCCGTGACGGCCGACACAACCACGGCGAACAGGAACACCCGCATATCCACGGGAACGCTCACCGCCAACGGGATATCCACCGGGGGATGCCACGCCGCCAGCGCGCTGGTGATCCAGAGAGCCAACAGTGCGCCGCCGACGCCTCCCATCAGAGCGACCATGAGATTCTCGTCAGCAGTTGCCGGATTAGCACCATTCGTCCAGCGCCGAGAGCAAGCCGGATAGCGGTTTCTTTACGCTTGTCGCCGGCGCGGGCAAGCAACATGCTGGCAAGGTTCACGCAAGCTACTAACAACACCAGACAGGAAACGCCGAACATCACCGCGACGAAGCCGATGATGGGTTTCCGCCCGAACGCTCCCACCAACCCCGGAGGACTGAGCGTGATCTTCATACCGCCGTTGTCCTGTGGATATTCCCGCGCCAGGTTCCGTCCCATCCCGTCCAGAGCCGACTCAGCCTGCACCATGCTGATGCCTGGCTTCAAACGCCCCAGCGCGAAGAAGTTGCGGGCGGACCGGCGTTCCTGAAGATCTTCGCCGGCCTGCAGCTCTTTCTGCATAGCCATGGAGAAGTAAACATCCGGAGCCATGATAAGCTCCGTACCGACAAACTCCTTGGCGGCGATTCCCAACACGGTGAACTCCCGGCCGTTCACTTGAACTTTGGCGCCAATAATATTGGGGTCTCCTCCAAAGCGCCTTTGCCAGCCTGTGTAGGTCAGAACCATCACCGGATGACCTCCGCGAATTTTGTCGTCCTCGGGCTGGAGCAGGCGGCCAGCGTGCGGTTTGACTCCCAGAAGCTGGAAGTAGTTCCCGGTCACCGTAAGGGCCCATATCCGCTGGTTGTCACCCTGTCGACCAATGCTCGCCGGAACAAAGCCGATGCAGGCCAACCCGGTCAGCACGGAATTTTGGTCGCGAAAATCGCGATAGTTCGGGTATGAGAAAAGCGGGAGGGCGTTCTTACCGCCCATCGACTGGTTGAGAGAGACCAGCTCCGAGCCGCGTTCCACACCCGGTAAAGGCCGTAAGAGAATAGCGTTGATCACGCTGAAGATAGTCGCGTTTGCGCCGATACCCAACGCCAGCGACAGAACGGCCATGGTGGTGAACAGCGGGCTCTTGCGCAAGGTGCGCCAGCCATATCGAACATCCCGGCCGAGCCGTTCGAGCGATCCCCAGCCCCACATTTCGCGGATGCCTTCCTTCAGCAGCCCCACATTCCCAAAATCGCGCCGGCTGGCTTGTTCGGCTTCTTTGGGCGTGGCGCCCGACCGAATTCGCTCCTCGGCCTCCAGCGCCAGATCGCTTGCGATCTCATCTTCGAGATCTGTCTCACGCTGCTTCCGCCGCCAAAAATCCCACCGCATCGCCGCTCCTCGCTTTACGCCGGACGCATCACCCGCGTGATCGCTTTCACCAGCAGCTTCCACTTCGACTGCTCAGCCACCAGTTGCTCTCGCCCCGCCTTGGTGAGCCGGTAATATTTCGCTCGCCGGTTTTGTTCCGAAGCCTTCCATTCCGACACGATCAGGCCCCGAGCCTCCAGACGATGCACCGCCGGGTAGAGTGACCCGCGCTCGATGAGCAGGAGTTCCGCGGAATTCTGCCGTATCGCCTGCCCGATACCATGCCCGTGCTGCGGCCCCCATTGAAGAGTCCGCAAAATTAGCATGTCGAGCGTGCCCTGGAGTAATTCGATACCTTTTTCGTCGGGGGTCTTCTTCGGCATGGTCTCTAGAAGACATTCTAGCAGAAGACGCGCGCGCCGGCTGTCTACTAGATTGTCTGCTAGTGTAGTGCTTATGTGGGGCAGGTCAGCAACCTGCGGGCCGATTAGCAATCGGTCCTGGCCGGTTTCCCCGCCATTCCCCGCCACGCGCGGACAGAAGCAACTGCTCGCGAAAACGAATGGCGGTAAATGACCGCCTTTTCCAGAACCCCTACTTCGGCTGCGCCACCACTCTCAGATACGGCTTCACCGTCTTCCACCCATCCGGATATTTCTGCTTTGCTTCCTCGTCCGACACTGCCGGCACGATGATTACATCCTCACCCTGCTTCCAGTTCACCGGCGTCGCAACCTTGTGCTTGGCAGTCAGCTGAATCGAATCCAGCACCCGCAGCACCTCATCGAAATTCCGCCCCGTGCTCATCGGGTAACTCAGCATCAACTTGATCTTCTTGTCCGGACCCACCACGAACACCGTCCGCACCGTGGCATTCGTCGCCGCCGTCCGCCCCTCTGAAGTGCTCCCCGCGTCGGCCGGCAGCATGTCGTAAAGTTTGGCCACTTGCAACTCAGGATCCCCAATCATCGGGTAGTTCACTTTGTGGCCCTGCGTCTCTTCGATATCCGCGGCCCACTTGCCATGGCTGGTCACCGGATCCACGCTCAATCCGACGATCTTGCAGTTGCGTTTCTTGAACTCAGGCTCTAGCCCCGCCATGTAGCCGAGTTCGGTGGTGCATACCGGCGTAAAATCCTTCGGATGCGAAAACAAGATTCCGTACCCGTCGCCGATCCACTCGTGAAAGTGAATCGGACCCTGCGTGGTCTCAGCCGTGAAATCCGGCGCCTCGTCATTGATGCGTAAAGCCATGTTCGTCTCCTGTATTTCCATCTTACGACCCCTAGTGGCGCACGCCCTTGGCCTGCGTGTTCGTGGGGAGATTGGATTTGCCCAACCGGTTGCCAACAACGCACCGGTCCGTCCCGGTCGCTTACGCTCGCGGCTCTGCTCCCGGGGCAGAAAGCGCTGGGTCAGCGGTCCGGCGCGTCATGCTGGACTGATCGCCGTCACTCTGTCTAAATGCATCAGAAAACAGGACTTACCTGCAAGTGGCTTCGTTTTTTTCAAAACCGAAGTTCTAGACTTCATTCTCCGCTGCATAAGCTACGCCACATCCTGATACACTAGAGACTTACCTGCATGGCTATCAGCAAAGACCTACTGGACATCCTGGTTTGTCCTCTGGACAAAGCGCCGGTTGCCCTCAAGCCCGATCAGAGCGGCTTGAAGTGTACGCAGTGCAAGCGCGTCTACCCGATCCGGGATGACATCCCAGTCATGCTGATCGAAGAAGCTAAAATCGAGGAGTAGCCTCGCTCTACCAATGCTCACCGTGTTGCAGCGCCTCCCCGTGGGCGCGCGAGTTGCCGTTATCCGATTGCGCTCGCTCGGAGACTGCGTTCTCTCTACCCCCGCTCTTCAGCTCCTGAAACAGGCGCGTCCCGATCTCGAAATCGGCGTTGTCGCCGAAGGTGCTTTCGCGGCCGTGTTCGCCGGGAATCCCGACGTCTCCCGGGTTCTGCCGCCACATTCGGTGGACCTCGTCCGCTGGCGTCCAAAGCTGGTTCTGAATCTCCACGGCGGCGCTCGCAGCGCGCGGCTTACGCTGGCCAGCCGGGCGTACTTCCGGGCCGGCTTCGATTACTTCCGGTTCCGCCTGCTCTACAACATCCACATTCCATCCGCCCAACAGATCCTCGGAGTGGACCGCAAAGTTCACACCGCCGAACATGTCGCCAGCGCGATGTTTCATCTCGGCGTGCCCGTCAGCGAAGTCCCGCGCGCCCGCTTGTTCGCCAATCCCAGCCATTGGCATCGTCCTTTTGCCGTCCTCCACCCGTTTGCTTCCGTCGCTGCCAAAACCTGGTCTCCCGAAAATTTCCGAACGCTAGCCCGCTTCGTGGAGGAACACCTCGGTCTGGAACCGGTCTTCGTCGCTGGACCGGGCGAGAGCCTCGGCGACTTTCGCCCCTGGCGCTGCGTCGCCGGCGTGGACCTCGAAGACACCAAGTCCCTGCTCGCCGGCGCTTCGCTCTTCGCCGGGAACGACAGCGGACCCGCGCACATGGCCGCCGCGCTCGGCCTGCCCTGCCTGGTTCTCTTCGGAGCTTCCGATCCGGAGGTCTGGGGCCCCTGGAAAACGCCCGCGCGCATTCTCCATTCACCCGAAATCAACTCTATTACGTCCTCCCAGGCCGCCGAGACCGTTCAGCAGCTCGCCAAGGAGGCCTCATTCAGTCCCCTCCAACTGCGATGAAAGAGTTCGTACGGCTGCTCCGGTTTGTCCGCCCTTACACCGTCGCGCTGCTATCCTCGGTACTGCTGATGGCCATTGTGGGCGCTACTCAAGCCCTCACAGCCGTTCTGATCGCTCCCGTGTTTGATCGTGTCCTGAAGCCTGACACGCCGGATTCTCCCGTGCCCCTGTTTCACCTGGGTGGCTTCCGGATCTTTCTGCAGGACCTGCTGCCATCCTCCATCCACAACGTCTGGACGCTGGTGGCCATCGGTATCTTCGGCGCCTTCCTGCTTAAGGCCATCTGCGATTATTTCGGGAATTACCTGATCAACTTCGTGGGCCTCTCGGCAGTCACCGATCTGCGGCAGACCGTCTTTGACCGTGTCCTTCGCCAGGACCATCACTTCTTTGAAACGAACTCGACCGGCCGCGTGATGTCGTCCATCATGAATGATCTGGAAAAAATCCAGGTGGCCACCTCGCACATGCTGGCCGACTGGCTGCGGCAGTCCTTCTCGGCCGCCGCCCTGCTCATCGTCCTCATCCAGACCGACTGGCGTCTGGCCCTGGTGAGCCTTACCGTATTCCCCTTCGTGCTGGTCCCCACCATGCGCATTGGACGCCGCATCCGCCGTACCACGCGCCGCGCGCAGGATGCCGCCGGAGAGATGAACCAGATCCTGCAGGAGACCATCAGCGGCCAGCAAGTGGTGAAGTCGTTCGGCAATGAAGACGTCGAGTCCAATCGCTTCCGTCTCGCCGCGCATCGCCTCAAGACCAGCAACCTCCGTTACGTCGCGCAGCAAGCCCTGGCTTCTCCCTTGATTGAATGTTTCGGCGCCATCACCGTCATCGGATTGCTCACTTATGCGCGCATTCAGATTAAATCCGGCGCGATGACGCCCGGGACATTCAGTACGTTTCTGTTCGCCTTGCTCATGTTGTATGAGCCCGTGAAGCGGCTCACCGGCATCCACAACATCTTCCAGCAGGCTCTCGGCGCGAGCCAGAAAGTGTTCGAGTATTTGGACCGTCCAGAGCAGACTAAGGATCGTCCGGGCGCTTCCAAGCTGAACAAGTTTCGCCATTCCGTCGTTTTCGAAAACGTCAGCTTCCGTTATCCCAACGCGCCCACCGGATTCCTGCTGGACAGGATCGATCTGGAGGTCAAAGCAGGCGAAGTAGTCGCGCTGGTAGGCCCCAGCGGCGCCGGCAAGACCACTCTGGCCAACCTGCTCCCGCGCTTCTATGACGTTACCGATGGCGTGGTGCGCATCGACGGAAAGGACGTCCGCGATCTTCAACTGGTCTCATTGCGCTCGAAGATCGGCATCGTCGCTCAGGACACGTTCCTGTTCAACGACACCATCGCCAACAACATCCGCTACGGCCGCCCGGAGGCCAAGGAAGACGACATCCGCGATGCCGCCCGCAACGCGCTGGCCGAAGAGTTCATCCTGCGTATGCCGGAAGGTTTCGACACCATCATCGGTGAGCGCGGATTTAAACTCAGCGGCGGCCAGCGCCAGCGCCTCGCCATCGCTCGCGCGCTGCTCAAGAACGCTCCCATCCTCATCCTGGACGAAGCCACTTCGCACCTGGATACCGAATCCGAATTGCTGGTGCAGCACGCGCTCCAGAACCTGATGACCCACCGCACCGTCCTGGTGATCGCGCATCGCCTATCCACCGTTCGCCGCGCCGACAAGATCGTAGTGTTGGATCGAGGCCGCATCACCGAAACCGGGAATCACGACGAGCTGGTGGCGGGCGGCGGAATCTATCAGCGGCTGCATGAGCTGCAGTATCTGGTGGCCGATCCGGTGGCCAACCCATGACGGCGCAGGTTCGCAGCATGACCGGTTTCGCCCGCGTCCGCAAAACCCTGGACGACGCCGAAATCTCGGTCACCCTCAAAAGTGTCAATCACCGCGGGCTCGATCTGCATTTTCATACTTCCGGCGAGCTGGATCAATTCGAGAACGCGCTGCGCGGCGCGGTGAAGCGCAAAGTGTCGCGCGGGCATTTGGATCTGCGGATCTGGGTTACTTCCAAAAAATCCGCGGATCCGGCCGCTCTCAACGAACCGCTTTGGCACGCGTACGTCGCTGCATTTCACAAGGCCGCCGAGGGACATAAACTGGTCAACGCCGAGCTGGACCTGAATGCGGCGCTGCGGGTCCCGGGCATGTTCGCCCTCGCCGAACCCGAGCTCGACTCGGGCCTGGAAAGCGCGCTGGTATCCACGCTGGAAGATGCTCTCGACGTGCTAAACCAGTTCCGCGCCCGCGAAGGCGCCGAACTGGCCGCCGTCATTCGCGAACAAAACCGGCGCGTGACCGCTGCCGCGGTGGAGATGGAACAGATCCGCGGGCGCGCGTTGCCGGCTTTCCAGAATCGTCTCAACGAACGGCTGACTGAATTGCTGGGCAACGCTTCCATCGATCCTCAAAGATTGGCGCATGAAGCCGCCCTGCTCGCCGACCGCAGTGATATCGGCGAAGAGCTGGCGCGCCTGTCCATTCATTCCCGCCAGATCGATCAAATCCTCGACGGCGGCGGTGAAGTCGGCAAGCGCCTCGACTTCCTGCTCCAGGAAATGAACCGGGAAACCAATACGATTCTTTCGAAGACCAACGGCATCGGCGAAGCCGGTCTCACCATCACGGACCGCGCGCTGGCCACCAAGTCGGACGTCGAAAAGATCCGCGAGCAGGCGCTGAACCTCGAATGAGCGTCGTTTTCATCGTCTCCGCGCCCTCGGGTTCCGGGAAATCCACCATTGTGCAAGCGCTGCTCCAAGCCGACTCCCGGCTGCTGTTCTCCATCTCCTATACCACGCGTGCCCCGCGCGGCTCGGAACGCGACGGAGTGGACTATAACTTCATCAAACGACAGGATTTCGAGGATCGCGTCGCAAAGGGAGAATTCTTCGAGCACGCCGAGGTTTTTGGCAACTATTACGGCACGCACCGCAGCTTCCTGGACCGCGCGCAGGCCGAGAACAAGGATCTGGTGCTCGACATTGACGTCCAGGGTGCGAGACAATTGAAGATAGCGCTCCCGGAAGCGGTCAGCATCTTTGTGCTGCCGCCCTCCAGGCAGGTTCTGGAACAACGATTACGCGCTCGCAGCGTGGATACCGAAGCGGTGATAGAGCGCCGGCTTAAGGGAGCGGCCGAAGAGGTCCGCAACTACCGGCAATACGATTACGTTCTGATCAACCGCGATATTGCGGATTCGGTGGACCGGCTCGATTCGATTGTGAATGCGGAGCGGCAACGGCGCGGGCGAATGGAAGCGGAAGTCCGGCCGATCTTAGAGAGTTTTGAAAAGTAGAGGTCTTACGCCATGGCTGAAAGATTGAAGAACAACGCGATGTACGCCATCCCCGACGATCCGGAGCTGAGCACGTACCGGTTCATCATCGTGGCCGCCAAGCGCGCGCGCCAGTTGCAGAACGGCGCTCGCTCCTTCCTGCCCACCACGTCCAAGAAGCCTACCGTGGCTTCCATGGAAGAAGTGCGGCGCGGGCTGGTGAAGTATGAGGATTCCAACCGCGACGGAGTCAAACCGGTTGAGGGCGCCGAAGAGGCCTGATCGGGGTCTGATCGAAGTATGCACGTTGTCCTGGGCGTAGGTGGCGGAATCGCCGCATATAAGTCGGCTGAGCTGGCTCGCCGCTTGATGGACCTGGGTGTGCGTGTACAAGTGGTGATGACGGCATCGGCCCGTGAATTTGTCACGCCTCTCACTTTCGCCGCGCTCACCGGACGCAAAGTTATCACCGATCTGTTCTCTTCCACCGGACCTGAAGACACGCTGGCCAGCGCCGTGGAGCATATCGCAGTCGCGCAGGAAAATGACGTCCTGGTGGTGGCCCCGGCTACGGCCGGCCTCCTGGCCCGTTTCGCGCACGGGCACGCCGATGATTTCTTGACCACTTTGTACCTCGCCTTCACGGGCCAGGTGGTCCTGGCGCCCGCCATGAACACCAACATGTGGAATCATCCGGCCACGCGCGAGAACGTCGCCATCCTGCGCCGGCGCGGCCACCTGATCATTGAGCCTCCCGAAGGACTGCTGGCTTGCGGCACTACCGGTCCGGGCCGCCTGGCCGAACCGGACCACATCGCGAACATCGTCGCGGGTTTGAGTCTGCACCGGCACGACCTCGAAGGTGAAACCGTGCTGATCACCGCCGGCCCAACGCAGGAGCCGCTCGATCCGGTGCGCTTCGTCTCGAACCGCTCCAGCGGCAAGATGGGCTACGCGCTGGCTGAGGCCGCCCTTGCCCGCGGCGCGCGCGTGATCCTGGTTTCCGGCCCCGTGCATTTACCCGAGCCCTCCGGCGTCTCCGTGGTGCGCGTCACTACCGCCCGCGAAATGCGCGATGCCGTCATGGACCGTCTGGAAGACGCCACCATCGTGATCAAAGCCGCCGCCGTAGCCGATTACCACCTCGCTCAAGTCCCCCGGCAAAAGATGAAAAAGACTGCCGTGCGCATGGCGCTCGAGCTGGAACCCACGCCCGACATCCTGGCCGAAGCAGGCCAGCGCAAGGGCGACCGTATCCTGATCGGCTTCGCTGCCGAGACCGAAAACCTGGTGGCCGAAGCGCGCCGCAAGCTGGAATCCAAGAATTGCGATATGGTGGTGGCCAACCTGGTGAATCAAGAAGGTACTGGCTTCGACGCGGATGAAAACGAAGTGGTGCTGGTGCTGCGCACCGGAGAAAACGTACCCGTCTCACGGGCGCCCAAGCTCGAGATCGCCGCCCGCATCTTCGATCAGGTCCAGAAGCTCCGCTTGGCTCTGCACGCTTCCCGATGAACAAGGACCAGCTGCGCCAATACCTGGAGTATTATCAGGATCTCGGCGTTCGCGATCTGTACCGGCAGGCTCATCCCGTCCTGGAGAAGCCGGAGGCCCCCAAACTGCCAGTAGTACTTTCTCTCGCTCCGGCTCATGACACGCTGCAAAAAATAAGCGATGATATTGGAGACTGCAGACGTTGCGGCCTGCACCAGGGCCGGAACAAGATTGTATTCGGTTCCGGAAATCCGAAGGCGCAATTGGTGTTTGTAGGCGAAGGCCCAGGGGCCGACGAGGACGAGCAAGGGCAGCCGTTCGTCGGCCGGGCCGGACAACTTCTCACCCAGATGATTGACGGGACGGCCCGCAAGGAAGGCATCCCGATCACTCGCGACGATGTCTACATCTGCAATGTAGTCAAATGCCGCCCTCCCGAAAACCGCACTCCGCTACCCGATGAAATGGAGATCTGCGGGCAGTTCCTGTTCCGCCAGATTGAGGCTATCCGCCCCAAGGCCATCTGCGCGATGGGATCCACCGCCGCGAAAGCCGTCCTGGGCACCAAGGACGGAGTCACGCGCTTGCGCGGAAAATGGCACAAGTGGCGCGACATCCCGGTGATGGTGACCTTTCACCCGTCGTACTTGCTGCGCCCCTACAATCAGAACGCCAAGAAAGAAGCCTGGGAGGACCTGAAACTGGTCCTGCACTATGTCTACGACTAAGTGGGGCAGATTAGTAATATGCGGGCCGATGTCCCATCGGCCCTCTTCAGGCTCGGGTTGGAATCCCCAGCAGGGCCGATTGCTAATCGGCCCGCAGGTTGCTAACCTGCCCCACAAAGCAGGACGGTGAGTTATGCAGGGTAGGCGCGGGTTGTTTATCACCTTCGAGGGACCCGACGGCAGCGGCAAGTCCACGCAGGTGCGCCTCCTTGTCGAGCGGTTGCGGGCGCTGGGCTATCCAGTGCTGCACAATGCAGAGCCCGGCGGCACGCGCATCGGGCAGCAGATCCGCGCCATTCTGCTGGATGCCGCCAATCAGGAATTGTGCGCTCGCAGCGAGCTGTTGCTGATGTTCGCCGCGCGCGCTCAGAACGTGGAAGAAGCCATCTTGCCCGCGCTGGATGCCGGGCAGATCGTGGTGTCGGATCGCTTCACCGATTCCACGCTGGCCTACCAGGGCGCCGCGCGCGGCCTCGGTGAACCCATGGTGCGCGAGGTCGACCGGATTGCCTGCCAGGGTCTGGTCCCCGCTCTCACGCTATGCATCGATATCGACGAAGCCACCGGGCTCGCTCGTGCGCACCGGCGCAACCGTGTGCGCACGGGGTTAAGTGAAAGCCGCATCGACGAGCAATCGCTGGAGTTTCACCAGAAAGCCCGCGCCGCTTATCACACGCTGGCTCGAACCGAGCCGTCGCGCTTCCGGCTGATCGACGGCGACGGCGATGAGGCGGCTGTTGCGCAGCGCGTCTGGGATGTAGTGAGCCCGCTTCTGACCTAGCCCTTATTGAAGATACCGCCGATGAGGGCGAAGATCAGCGGTACCACCCATGCCGGCGTGATGGCCGCGAAAGCCTTGCCCTTGGGGATCTTGTACAGCGCCGCGATGCCGAAAGTCAGAACAATCAAGTACCAGATCTGGAAGATCGAAAAGAAGTGCACAAAAGCAAGCGGCACGCCGTGCAGTCCCTGCAGGAAGATGTCCAGACCGAAAGGCGGCTGCATCTGCTCCTGGCTAGTGATGGGATCACCCTTGAAGCGCATCTCGAAATAGCCGGCGGCGTATTGCAAGAAGGGGATCAATCCGCAGGCGAGCAGCAGTCCGAAGGTATAACGGAACCGCCCCTTGGTGCCCAGCATAGACAACATCACGTTAATCAGCCACGCGAACAGCATGGAGAAGAGAATCACGAAGACCGGAATCACGAATATCAGAACGTATCCGATCACGTGCGCAATCTTCCGCCCCGTTTCCATCTGTTCAGGCGTCATCGTCTGGGTCTGCGCCCGTTCTTGAAACTTGGCCTCGCCCAGTTGCGCATTATAGGGCAGCATCAGATAGCCGAACACCATGAACCCGATCACCAGGGTCAGCGCCGGCCAGAGCCAGAAACTCGGTCTGGTGGCGTACCTCGCGGTGGTGCCCGGATCCACGAATACATTCAACATCCCTACCAGACTGCTGCCTGTTGCGCTGGACTCTTCCGCCATGATGGCCTCCTGTATTTACAGTGATTCAAGTGATTATACATGGTGCGCTACCCTGAAAGCTCGGAAACCTTATGAAGATTGCTCCAGCAGTGTTCCTGTTTGCTTGCCTGTATGCTCCGCTACGCGCGCAACTGGCCGCGCCCGGTGATTCCGGCGTCGTGATGGGGCACCTGCATCTGAACTCGAAGGACCCCGAGGGGCAGGCGCGTTTCTGGATCGATGTCCTGGGCGCCAAACGCGCCAAGCTCGGGAATCTGGACGTCTTCAGGCTGCCCGGCGTGCTGGTGATGTTGAAGGCATCCGATCCATCGGGTCCCAGCGAAGGCACGGTGGTGAACCATGTGGGGGTCAAGGTTCGCGATCTGGCGGGGACGCTCGCGCGCGCCGAATCCGCCAAGGTAGAGATAGTGAGCCGCAACGCGAAGCAGGCGATGCTGGTGGCGCCCGGCGGTCTGCGCGTGGAGCTGACCGAGGATCCTGCCGGGGCGGCGGTGGAGAACCATCACATCCATTTCTATGCCACCGACGTGGAAAAGATGCGGCAGTTGTATGTGGATACCTTCGGCGCCAGGCCCAGTAAGCGCGGCAAGTTCGAAGCGGCTGATCTGCCGGGCGTGAACCTTTCATTTACGCCCGTGGACAGCGCGCCCGCCGGCACCAAGGGCCGTGCGCTGGACCACATCGGCTTTGAAGTGCGAGGCCTCGAAGCCTTCGTCAAGAAGCTCGAAGCCAGCGGGATCAAATTCGACGTGACTTATCGCCGCATTCCAGCGCTGAACCTGGCGGTGGCCTTCTTCACGGATCCGTGGGGCACTTATATCGAGCTGACCGAGGGGTTGGATCGTATTTAAGTCGATGCCCGCAAGATTCTATGCCGCGATGGCTGTGTATGCGGCGCTGGCCATAGTGGCGGGCCTGGATCTAGGGTCCTCGTCCATCCCCGTGAACGGGCATCCAGTAGAGTTGCGGCTGGTAGTTTGGATCGTACTCGCCGGATTCGCGCTACGCACCTGGATACACACCTTACATCCCCGCGAATAGTACCAAGGTTCTGAAGTCTCGGATCCCCTCAAGCTCCTCGGCGAACCGCCGATATGGAGTGGTGAGAGGAAACTCGGGCACGTTCCAATTTGGAACGCGAATACCAAAACGGCATTCGCGGAGAGGACTTCAGTTCCATAACGAAAATCCCAGTCCTCGCCCAGTACTTGGAGAACTATAGTCCTTTGTCGATGGGGACTAAGTGTAGATCTCGTTTGTCGATCAATGGTTAAGCCCTCCTGGCATACACAAAACCCTAGGGAATTTGAGGCCGTTTTACCTGGCTTGTCTCTGGCCACCTGCTTGCATTCCTAGGGATCACAGCAGCAAGTCTCTAAGCCAAAAAGGTAGGTGCTCCTTGATGAACGCGACCATGCCGATGACCGTGACAATGAAGCCGCCCATGAAGATGCTGGCGAAGGTAAGACCTTCGGCCCCGGCACTGCATCCCGCGCGGCTCGAGAAACGCGATCGCATCATTCTGGAGCATCTTCCCCTGGTGAAAGCGATCGCCGTTCGGGTTCACGAGAATCTGCCGGTCCATGTGGACCTGGATGACCTGGTGCATGCGGGCGTTCTGGGCCTGTTCGATGCGGCCAGCAAGTTTAATCCCGAGAAACAGGTCGCATTCTCAAGTTATGCCAAGCACCGCATCAAGGGCGCCATCCTGGACAGCCTGCGGCAGCTCGATTGGGCTTCAAGAGATTTGCGGCGCCGGCACAAACAAGTGGAAGCCGTCACGCGCGATCTGGCTGCGTCCCTGCAGCGCGCGCCCAATGAAACCGAGATCGCCGAGAAACTCGGTATCGACGTGGAGCGCTGGCGCCAGATGATGGTAGACCTCCGCAGCGTTGGTTTGATATCCGCCTCCACCCGCGCCACTGACCATGAAGACCTGCCCGCTCCCGATTTTCCCAGCAAGCCCGAAACCCAGCCCGACAACATGTGCGCCCGCGAGCAGATGCGCTCCGCTCTCACTGTCGCCATGAAGACGCTGCCGGACCGCTACCAGAAAGTAGTGGTGCTCTATTACACCAATGAGATGACCATGAAGGAAATCGGCGGCGTACTCGGCATCAACGAAAGCCGCGTTTCGCAGATTCACAAGTCGGCGCTCGAGAAGATGCAGGTCGCGCTGCAATCCACCGGAATCAGCTCCAGCGCTGCGTTCTAGAAAACCTTAAAGGTGTACGGCATTACCTGCAGGTAGCCGCCTTGCTTCCAGGCAGCGGTGGGGAGTCCGCCTAGCAGCGATCCGATCTTGGCGGTTAGCGCGGCGTCCATGGCGGCGTTCTCGTCTGAACGGCTGCTGAGCAGCATCTCGAACAAGCTCCGCTTCTGAGGGAAGGGAACCAGCGTGATCTTCTCAGTGGCGCTCATGCCGGCCTTCTTGCGGATCAGTTCCACCGCTTTATCCAGACCGCCCAGCTCATCCACCAGTCCGTTTCCCTTCGCTTCCGCGCCGAGCCACACACGGCCTTGCGCGAGCGGTTCAATATCGGCAACCTGTTTGTGGCGGCCGTCGGCAACGCGCTTGAGGAAGCCCTGGTAGATCTGGTCCACATGGTCGCGCAGTTTGGCTTGCTCGGCGGGCGAGAGGGGTTCGTAATCGGAATCGAGCTCCGCCATTTTGCCGCGGCTTAGCGGCTGCTTGACGATGCCGATCTTGTCATAGAGGCCCTTTAAGTTGATCTTCGCGAAGATCACGCCGATGGAGCCGGTCAGCGTATTGGGGTAAGCGACGATGGGGTCGCCGGTCATGGAAATGAAGTATCCGCCCGACGCCGCCAGATCGCCCATGGAGATCACCACGGGTTTCTTGCGGCTCAGATTCCTGACCTCATGCAGGATCTCATCGGAAGCCACCGCGTCGCCGCCCGGGGAATCCACGCGGACAATCGCGCCTTTGATGGATGAATCATTGGCCACCTGCTTCAGCAGTTTTGTAAATCCGCCGGAGGTGATTCCCGTATCGCCCCCGAACCCCGGATTATCGCGGCCACGCGCAATCGCGCCTTCACCCACAATCAGCGCTATGCGCTTGCCCCCCGCCAGCGATGGAACGGACGCCTTCAGGTAAGCCCGGTTTGAAATGCGCTTCAAGTCGCCGCGGTTCAGACGCTGCTTAAGATCGTCCGCGGCCTGATCCTCGAAGCCCAGCGAGTCCACCAGCCCGCGCGACAAGGCGTCGTGCCCCATGAACGGGCCGTTGTCGATGATTTCCCGAACTTCGGCTGCCGATTTCTTGCGGCCGGAGGCGACGGTGTTCACCAGGTCGCCGTAATAGCGATCCAGAATATCGTTCAGGACTTCGCGGGTTTCCGGCGTCATGGAGGTCTGCGTCAGCAGGTCGCCGGCATCCTTGTATTTGCCGGCATGGATCACGTCGAACTTCACGCCCAGTTTGTCCAGCGTGTTCTTGACGAACAGCGCCTCCACGCGGAGGCCCTTGACGTCCAGCGTGTCCTCGGACGACATGTAGATCTTGTCGGCTGCGGTAGCCAGATAGTATTCGCGCGTGCCCGGTGCGCGCAGGTAGGCCACCAGCGGCTTCCCGGATTTCTTGAACTCGATCAGCTCGGCGCGGATCTCTTCCAGGCGCGCCCAGCCCACACCCACGCCGGCCGGCTCAAACAGTACGGCTTTGATGCGCGAATCGGCTGCCGCCTTGCGCAGCGTTTCCCACACCTGCAATACGGTGATGGGGCTCTGGTCTTCAAACGCCGGGAACGGGATATCGGGTGCCGGCTTTTCCGGAACCGAGCCTTCGAGTTTCAACACCAGCGTGGATCCGTCCGCCACCGTAACCGGGCGATCCCCGAAGGATGCCGCCACGCGCGCGACGATGAAAAAGAAAACTACGGCCGTTAAAGCCGAGACGGCGAATCCAACCAGCACACCCAGCAGGAATTTCTTCATTGTTTGTCCCTTTAGTCAAGCGCAGTTGAGGATCAGATCCACACGCCGGCTAACATCGCGCAGGTACTCCTCGCCGCCGCCATCGAGCTCCACTGTCGCCGAGCCGCGATATCCGATTTCAGCCAGCGCGCGGTAGACTTCCTTCCAGTCGATCTCGCCTTCGCGCAGCATCACCCAGCTCGCCACGCGCTTCTTCAGCTCCGGATTCTGGCGGAAAGTGAAATCCTTCAAGTGCAGCTTGACGATGCGGCTCCCCAGCGTCCTGATCCAGTCTTGAGGATATCCAGTGAGCACCACGTTGCCTACATCGAAGTATGCCCGCACCCAGGGGCTCTCGAACTGGTCCACATAAGCGGCGAACTCGAGTGGGCTGAGCAGAAACTTATTCCACACCTCCTCGACAGCCAGGATCACCTTAACCTCTTCGGCCAGCGGAATCAGTTTTCGAATCTGCGCCTGGGATCGTTCCCAGGCCTGCTTGTAGGTAGTGCCCGCATTCACAACCGCCGGGACAATCAGCACGGTATCGGCGCCCCACCGGCTGGCATTCTTCAGGCTGGTGCGAATGCCCTGGACGCTTTTCACGACCACTTCGGGATCGGGAGAAGACAGGGGATAGCTCCAGTGATCGCGATTCATCACGGAATGGATGCGGACGCCGGCTTTGCGGGCGGCGTCGAGCATGCGCTGCGCTTCGGCATCGTCGTCCACGGTGCCGCACTCCACCTCGGAAAAGCCAGTATCGTGCGCCAGCGCGAAGCGCTGCTCGACAGTAAGATCCTTAGGAAGCATGCTGTACAGGACAGCCTTGCGAATGGGCAGACGGGGAGTCTCCTCGGAGTGGAGAACGGAGGGAAGCAGGGTAGCGGCGCCAATGCCGGATAGCCAGGCTCTGCGTGTCGAGGGCACGACACGATTTTACATCGGCTGGAGCTTGGCTATGCCAGGTTGGGGATTTTGATGATCTTTTTCTGGATGGCGTACTGCACAAGCTGGGCTTTGTTGTGGATGTCCAGTTTGCGCATCAGGTTGAACTTGTGGGCTTCCACGGTTTTGACGCTGAGGTTGAGGTCACAGGCGATCTCTTTAACGGAGTTGCCTTCGGCCAGCATCTTGAGCACTTCGCGTTCACGCGTGGTGAGGGTTGCGAAGCGGGGCAAGCGGTTCGCGGATTTGATCCGCGACCGGAAATCGTCCACCAACTGGGAGAGCATGCGGGGGCTAAGATAGCTGCCTCCGCGGCAAATATCGCGTACGGCGGCCACCAGTTGAGCGGAGGGGCTGTCCTTCAGCACGTATCCACTGGCGCCTACTTCCATGCCTTCCACCAGGTAATCTTCGTCGTCATACATGGTGAGGAAGAGAACCTTGGTTTCGGGACGGTTCTTCTTGATTTGCCGAGTCGACTCGAAGCTGCTCAAGCCGGGCATGCCGATGTCCATGAGGACAACGTCGGGCCGCACTTCCGCGGCTTTTTCGACGGCGTCTCCGCCGTTGGGGGCTTCACCAACCACTTCCATGTCCGGCTCCGCGGAGATCAGGGTTCTGATGCCCTGCCGGAACAGCGTGTGGTCGTCCGCCAACATAATCCGAATCTTAGCCATAACGTTTTGCCCGACTCCCTAGCCAGTGCTTCCTCCCCTATGCCGCGCCGCAAGGGCCACGGTTGCGAGCCTCGGCTCGCGCGGCCGGAGTTTCGGCCTTTCCGCCTCGGCCTCCGGACTTCGTGTCTTCGCCAACGGGAGCGTAATCAAGATCCTGGTCCCCCGTCCCTTTCGCCGGCCGGCCAGCGGTGTTTCATCACGCGGATGGCTCTGGACTTCGAACCGCCCCCCGAGCAGCGCGACTCGCTCGCGCATTCCAGAGAGTCCAAACGAATCTCTCCGGGCCAATGCTTCCTCGACCTGGAAACCAACCCCGTTATCTTCTACAGTCAGTTTCACCATTCCATCGGACGAATGAGCCAAAATGTTTACCTTGGTAGCCGAGGAATGCTTGGCGATGTTGTTGCAGCACTCCTGAACCAGGCGGTATAGAATCGTTTCCGTCTGCTGGGGAAGCCGGCCCAGTTTAGTCAGGTACAAGCGGACCTGGGAGGGATATAGCTTCCGAAAGCGATTGACCAACTGCCGCAAGGCGGCTCCCAAACCGAGCTGTTCCAGGACGGCTGGGCTCAAGGCGGCGATCAGGCGCCGCATCTCGAGAATGGTCCGTTCGGTTAAGTCCCGTGTTTCTCGAAGTTTCCCTATCCATTCTGTCCGTTCCGGAGGCAGTGAATTCTCGAGCAGCTCCATCTGCAGCCGGATACACAGCAGGCTTTGCCCGGCTTCATCATGAAGCTCGCGACTGATACGCCTGCGTTCGATCTCCTCAACGTGCAGCATGTGCTCAGCCAGCCGCCGGACCTGTTCCTCGCGGGCCGCCAGGTCTTCCATCAACCGGGCTTTCTCGGCCGCCATCAGGCAGCGCTCGGCGGCAGCGGCTAGAAGCTCTTCTTCGCGCGGCAGCCACTCATAGGGCTTGGAGAATCCGAACTGCATTACACCCGCGGTGCGTCCTCCGGTGGCCAGAGGCACCGACCAGCAGGCCTGATAGCGATTCTTCCAGCCTGGCTCAAGCAACAGGGCGCCGGTGCCGTTCTTGGGATCGATCTGGTGCGCTCTGGCGAGAGATCGCAGCAATCCAGGATGATTGTGGACCTCGCGCAACGCGCCCGGCGTGCGCCGGCCGGAGGCGCTGGCTCGAAGCACCCAGCTGGTTTGGGCATCGTTCAGCAAATAAAGATGCCCGGCATCGGCGTGGCACACCTGCAAGAGTGTTTCGAGAAACCGGCGCAGCAGCTCATCCAGGTTGCGTGATTCCAGTTCTACCCGGAAAAGCTCATAGAACGCCTGCGTCTCGGCTTCGCGGACCTGGTAATACGCATTGTTCAGCGTCAGAACCACGCAGAAATGCAGCTGCTCGCGCACCCATTGGAAATTGGCATATTCGGCGGGGAGCAGCTTTTGGAACAGCGGGGTCAGCAGCCGGTCATACTCTTCCAGGGCGTGGACTACACTGCTGGGCGAAAGGTTGAGCTTCGCCAACCTGCGGCCGTTATACTCCACCTGCTCAATGAACTTGAGCGGAGGGCGCCCGCTGGCCAGGATCTTAGCCGCCGCGACCGGGGTGAGGGCGCGTAACGCCGACCTCACCTTGGGTGGTAGATCGAGTTTCTTCAGCCGAGCCTCAAACTTGCGCTCCAGCAGGCCCGCGTGAGGCAGCAGAAAGACAGCCAACCGCTGCAAATGTGTCCGGAGCTGATCGCTCAGCACATCCGCTGCGTCGGCGAGCCCGGGCGCTATTTCAGTGAGCTGCAATCCAATCTTCTATCGACCTCTAAGGGAAACACCTTTATGGCAAGGCAATACACCTGGTACCGTTCGAGGTGGACTCAGGGAGCGGCCCTATACTGGAGTGGTGTTGAAGTTGGCGGGAATGCTGCTGGCGCTGACTGCGGCAGCGGGCGATCTGCATCAAGCTTCCCGGTCTGGCGATGCCGCCCGGGTGCGGATCCTGCTGCAGGAGCACAGCCCGGTAAATGCGGTGGATGCGCGGGGCGGAACGCCGCTGCACGACGCTGTGTGGGCGGGCGAGCGGGAGATCGCGGCACTGCTGATCGCCGCGGGCGCGGACGTGAACACACGGCACACGGAAGCGGGGTCCACGCCGCTGCACTACGCGATCCTGAAGGGCCATTCTGACATCGCGGCGCTGCTGCTGGCACATGGGGCCGTTGCCGGAGCCACAGACTTGCACCTTGCGGCGGCGCGTGGATCGGGCGTCATGCTGGAGTTGCTGCTGGATCATGGCGCCGACATAAAAGCCGTCGACAATGCCGGCGCAACGGCACTGGACGAGGCCTGCCGGAAAGGGCAGACCGAGGCGGTTCGCGTTCTGAGGGCGCGAGGGGCGGATCCGAAGAGGCAACAGCGGGAAACGGGGATCACGCCGCTGCACGAAGCCGCCGTGAAGGGGCACGGCGACATCGTGGCGATCCTGCTGGCCGCAGGCGCGGATGCGGCGGTCAGGGACAATGCGGGCGAGACCGCTCTGGACTCCGCGTTGGCAGCAGGGCAGCGGAGTTCGGTGGAAGCGCTCATGCGGGGCACGCTGAAGACTGCGCCTCCGCAAGGCTCGCCCCGGTTGCTGCGAGAGGCAATCCTGCGAGGGCGGCTGGATTCGGTGGCGATGCTGCTGGACCTCGGCGCCGATGTAAACGCTCCGGGTCCGGAATCCTCGACGCCTTTGGATGACGCCTGCCTGAAGGGCAATGCGCACATGGTGGATCTGCTGTTGTCGCGAGGGGCGAAAGTGAACCTGCGCACGCCGGCGGGGGCCACCGCCCTGCATGAGGCCGCGCTCTCGGGCAATCCGGCGGTGATTACGCTGCTGCTCGACCGGGGCGCCGAGATCGACGCGCGCGACCGCGAGTCGAGCGCGACGCCGCTGCACTACGCGGTGTCGATGGGCCGGCGCGAGGCGGTGGAGACGCTGCTGTCGCGGGGCGCGGATCGGGCCTTGAAGAACAGCCGCGGCAAGACGGCAATGAATGTCGCGGTGGAGAATGGGGCGGGGGAGATTGTGGAAGTGCTGGGGAATGTGAGGCCTTAGGCGAAGCTTCTCCGTATTGCCAAGTCGTGCTTGACATTGCTAAGCATTGCGTTACATTGAGCATATGAGGACCACGAAGACGCTTTCCATTACGCTGCCTCCGGAAATGCTTACTCGCGCCGAGCAACTGGCTAAGAAAGAAAACCGGACCATGAGTGAACTGGTACGCGAAGCCTTACGCCAGTACGAACGCAAGAATTGGTGGGATGAGATGAATGCCTATGGCCGCACCACCGCTCAGGCCGCCGGAGTGCGCTCGGAAGAAGATGTTGTTGACGCCATCCACGCGCTGCGTCAGGGATGATTCGGGTCGTCCTCGACAGCAACATCTACGTCTCCGCCTTGGTTTTTGGCGGCAATCCCCGCGCTGTTCTGGAACTGGCCGAAAGACAATTATTCGAAGTTTCCATATCGGGTCCGATCAAGGCCGAGGTGCAACGTGTGCTCGGGATCAAGTTCGCATGGCCGAAGACGCGGATTGATGAAGCCACTGCCTCCATTTGGTTGTTGGCGCAAGACACCTGTCCTCACCAGACTGTAAGCGACTGCATTGATCCGGATGACAACCGAGTTCTCGAATGCGCGCTTGAAGCACTTGCACAAGCGATCATCACTGGTGACAGCCATTTGCTGAGGCTCCATCCCTACCGCGAGATCTCCATCCTCACGTCGAAGCAATTCCTCGAAGCCAAGCCGTGGCGGACCTGATGTAGGCCAGACGACGTTCGTAATGCTCGGATTGGGAACAGGGCTATCGTTAAGTAATTTCATTAATTAATCAATATGACCCGCAAGATCTCCGCCCTTACCGCCCGCACTCAGTTTGGTCAGATTATGAACCGCGCCGTAGAGAATAATGACCGCTTCCTGGTGGAGCGGAATGGCGAACCCGCCGTTCTCATACTGAGCGTGAACGATTATGTAAAGACGTTCGCCCCTCCTCCGGATTGGCTTGAAAAGTCCTGGCCCGTGCAAAGCGGCACGGCCTCGACAAACTGGCGCCGAAGGAAATAGAGGCTGAAATCGCCGCCTCCCGGCGCGAGAGGCGCATCCACAAAAGCAAAATCTGAATCTGGAAAATGATCAGGGTAGTTATCGACACGAACATTCTCGTCTCCGTCCTGATCCAGCCTGGAAGTCTGTCGGCCGCCGTGACTCTTGCGAGATCCTTGGCCAGAAGAGCGGGTCCAGGG
>JALYHQ010000082.1 GCA_030776455.1 Acidobacteriota bacterium
GCCGGCGCCGATACAGGCTACGCGCTGGTTACGGTCCGGCGGGGGAGTGAACGGGAGGCGCGCGCCGTGGGAATAAAAATCATCCATGGCGTAGCGCTGCAGACGCCCGATTTCGATAGGCTGCTTGTTGTAATGGTGCAGCACGCACGCGCCTTCGCACAGCACGTCCACGGGACACACGCGCGAACAACTGGCGCCCAGGATGTTGGCTTCGAGAATAGCCAGCGCGGAGCCGCGCAGATTTCCGGTGGCGATCTTTTTGATGAAGCGCGGAACGTCGATGTGCGTGGGGCAGGCGGCGGCGCAGGGAGCATCGAAGCAGTACAGGCAGCGATTCGATTCGACGATGGCGGATTGCCGATCTAGAGCGGGATGCAGATCGGAGAATCGTAAAGCGAGTTCTTCGGTGGTCATTACTTCAAGCTTTCACCAAAGACTCATACATATCGGGCCGGCGATCGCGGAAGAACTGCCAGGTCTTGCGGACTTCGGAGATCATGTCAAGGTCGAGGTCGGCGGTGAGGACTTCGTCCATATCGCGGGCGGCTTGCGCGATGATGCGACCGCGCGGATCGCAGAAATAGCTGGAACCGTAAAATTCGCCGATGTTCCAGGGCGCTTCGATGCCGACGCGATTGATGGCGCCGACGAAGTAGCCATTGGCCACGGCGTGCGCGGGCTGCTCGAGCTTCCAGAGATGCTCGCTTAGGCCCGCGACGGTGGCTGACGGATTGAACACGATCTCCGCGCCGTTCAAGCCGAGCGCGCGGGCGCCTTCGGGGAAGTGCCGGTCATAACAAATGTAGACGCCGATTTTGGCGAAGCCGAGATCGAAGACGGGATATCCGAGGTTGCCGGGGCGGAAGTAGAACTTCTCCCAGAAGCCGGGCGCGACGTGCGGGATGTGGGTCTTGCGATACTTGCCGAGGTATTCGCCCTTGTCGTCGATGACGGCGGCGGTGTTGTAATAGACGCCTTCCTGCTCGCGCTCATAGACCGGAACGATGATGGCGGTATGAAGTTCGCGAGCCAGCTTCTGCATCAGCTTGATGGTGGGGCCGTCGGGGACGGCTTCAGTGAAATTGTACCAGCGGGTTTCCTGTTCTGCGCAGAAGTAGGGTCCGTAGAAGATTTCTTGAAGACAGACGATGCGCGCGCCGGCCGAGGCGGCCTGGCGGATGTAAGTGACATGCTTGTCGAGCATGGCCTGCTTGATCTCATCGAGCGAGGCGGTGGCGGGCGCGACATTGGTGGCCTGGATTAGCGAACAGCGGACGATGCGTGGCACGGGTTCTCCTCGGGAGTTCTGATTATAGATCAGGGGCCGCTTGGAAAGCGTCCCGCAGGTTGCTAACCTGCCCCACAGGCGGCTTTCAGGCGGGTCTGGCGGTGGATGAAGGTTTGGATTTCGGAAGTTGAAAACACGAAGCCATCTGCGGTGGGGTTATAGGGAAGGCCTTGTTTTGATCCATTTGGCCAGGGCGGCGGCTTCTCGAAGGTGGGCAGTGGCGGGATAAGCGCGCGGTGTGGAGGCCGAGGACGGCCAAGGCGGGGGTCTGCTCGCGCATGGCTTCAATGATGACTATTGCGGCGTGGATATCGGGATGTTCGGTGGTGATGGAGTTGGAGTGCTCGTCAAAGCCGAGGCCGATCAGATTAATCTCGAGCGCGGCGACACGGTTGAGCCGCCACGAGCTGTCGGCGAGAGAACAGGTGGAAGAAGGGGGCTAATGCGAGGCGTCTTGCGGCAACTGGGCGAGCCAACTCTCTACCTTCGCGCGGTTTTCTTGGGCTCCCGACTTTAAGTAATCGGTGAGGTCGCGGCGGGCGCTTGGGATATCGCCTAAGCGCACGCGTAACTGGGCCGCCAGGAGGCGTGCCCTGGGAGTCTGCTGGGCGGCCGCCTGGAGATGTTCGAGGGCCTCTGGCTCCTTGCCGGGGCGCATCGACAAGACCGTTCCCAACAAGTAATGAACTCTCGAGTTTTTCGGATCGAGCGCCAAAGCTCGGCGGACGGCATCTTCGCCGGCGGGGTAATCCCGCATCAGAAAATTCGCGCACGCCAGGTTCACGTAGAGCGCCGGGTTCGGCGACCCCGGTTCCAATGCCGCCTGGAACTGGGCCGCTGCTTCGGCATAACGATTGGCGTGCAGGTACTCGGCGCCGAGACTGGCGTGCGCTGCGTAGTAATCCGGCGCAATGCGAATTGCCTCTTCCAGTTTTTCAATCGCATGCTTCTTGTCTTTCCGCGCCTCCTCAAACGCGCGCGAGGCCGGCTTCGGAACCGGATGCTGGAGCTGGTGCACAGAGACCGTTCCGGAAACCGGTTTCGCTTCACTATTGCTGGGAATTCTCAGCATCAGTGGAGAGCTGGTGGAAGTGATGGAATGGTACTGCTCCACCAGGGGCTGCTGATTGGGCTCTTCGATTACCCGCACGGCATACATGCCGGGAGTGACGTTAGAAAATTGAAAGTCGCCGTTGCTCCGGGCCTGAACGCGGTCCAGCACGGCATGGGTCTGCAGGTTGTAGAGCTCTACCAGAAAGCGGCTAAGCTGCATCTTGTCGCCGGCGCTGACCTCTCCGGTCAGCGTGAAACTTCCAGGAGCCGATGGCAATTGCGCCCAGGCGGCCGCTGAAAACACGATTACCGCAATGAAGAACTTCATAGACCACGAGCCTCCAAGAGTTTATGGGGACCCTGCTTCGGGGAAGGCAACAACGGGGATGGACAGCGTGGGAATTAAACATCACTCCCTGCTTGATCAAATTGTACGGGTTGCCAGCGCTCAATACCAATCGAATCTTTGTATGAGTCTTATTTAGCCGTGCGAATGGGCGTGACCCGTGTGCGCGCGCGGGCGGCGCTGTTCACGCGGCGTATCCATCTGCCGCCGCACCCAAGTGGTTAATTCCGGCACGCCGGTACCATTCTTGAGATTCGTAAACAGGAACACACGATCGCCGCGCATTTTCCGCACATCGCGATCCATCACTTCCAGCGACGCTCCCACGTACGGCGCGAGGTCGATCTTGTTGACCACCAGCAGATCCGACCGCGTGATGCCCGGGCCGCCCTTGCGCGGAATCTTGTCGCCCGCCGCGACGTCGATCACATAGATCCACGCATCCACCAGTTCCGGGCTGAAGGCGGCCGCGAGATTGTCGCCGCCGCTTTCGACGAAGATCAACTGGAGGCCCGCGTGGCAGCGTTCCAGTTCGGCGATGGCGTCCAGGTTCATGGAGGCATCCTCTCGAATCGCCGAATGGGGGCAGCCTCCGGTTTCAACGCCGGCCACTCGATCCGGCGGCAGCGTGCCCTGGCGGATCAGGAACTCGGCGTCTTCCTTGGTGTAGATGTCATTGGTGACCACCGCGAGGTTTATGGCCGGCCACAAAGCCTGGCTGAGTACATGTACCAGCGCAGTTTTTCCGCTGCCTACCGGTCCCGCCACGCCGATTCTAAAAGCGTCCACGTCAAGCTCCTTTTTCAGAACAGGAAATACCGCTGCGCGAGCGGAAGGACGCTCGCCGGTTCGCAGGTGAGCAGCTCTCCGTCGGCGCGCACCTCATAGGTTTCGGCATCCACTTCGATATGCGGAGTTGCCGAATTGTGCAGCATGTTCGCTTTGCCGATGTTGCGGCAATTCGCGACGGCAACCGGCCGCTTGCGAAGGCCCAGCCGCTCCACATGGGGCAGGGAGGCGCCCGACACGAAGGTGGCGCAGATGGCCTGCGTGGCGCCGCCGAAGGATCCGAACATAGGGCGATACAGCACCGGCTGCGGAGTGGGAATGGATGCATTCGCATCGCCCATTACGCTCCACGCGATAAAGCCGCCCTTGATCACCATCTCGGGCTTGACGCCGAAGAAGGCGGGATGCCAGAGGACCAGATCAGCAAGCTTGCCGGGCTCGATGGAGCCAACCTCGGTGGAGATGCCGTGCGCGATGGCCGGGTTGATGGTGTATTTGGAAACGTAGCGCTTGACGCGCGCGTTGTCGTTGAACGCGGAATCGCCAGGAAGAGTCCCGCGCTGGGTCTTCATTTTGTGCGCGGTCTGCCAGGTCCGCGTCACCACCTCGCCGACTCGACCCATGGCTTGCGAGTCACTGGACATCATGCTGATGGCGCCCAGGTCATGCAGGATATCCTCGGCCGCGATGGTCTCCTGGCGGATGCGGCTTTCGGCGAACGCGACATCTTCGGGCACCAGCGGATTCAGGTGATGACAGACCATCAGCATGTCCAGGTGTTCGGCGATGGTGTTGACTGTGAGCGGGCGCGTGGGATTGGTGGACGACGGCAGAATGTTCGGGTAGCCGGCGATCTTGATGATGTCGGGAGCATGTCCGCCGCCCGCGCCCTCGGTGTGATAGGTGTGAATGGTTCTGCCCGCGATGGCCTCGATGGTGCGGTCGACGAATCCGGTTTCGTTCAGCGTGTCCGTGTGGATGGCCACCTGGACGTCATATTCGTCGGCGACGCGCAGGCACGCGTCGATCGCGGCTGGCGTGGTGCCCCAGTCCTCATGCAGCTTGAGGCCGCAAGCGCCCGAGAGGATCTGCTCGGCCAGCGGGGCGGCGGTGGATGCGTTGCCTTTTCCCAAGAATCCGAAATTGAGAGGCCACGCTTCGGCTGCACGTAGCATCTGCTCCATGTTCCAGCGTCCGGGAGTACAGGTAGTCGCATTGGTGCCGGTGGCCGGCCCGGTCCCCCCGCCGATCATGGTGGTGATGCCGTTCGAAAGCGCTTCGTAGATCTGCTGCGGTGAAATGAAGTGGATGTGCGTGTCGATCCCGCCGGCGGTTACGATGCGGCCCTCGCCGGCGATCACTTCGGTGGCGGCGCCCACTACCAGATCGGTATCGACGCCGGCCTGCGTATCCGGATTTCCCGCTTTGCCGATTTTCACAATGCGGCCGCTCTTGATTCCGATGTCGGCCTTGACGATGCCCCAGTGATCGACGATCAGCGCGTTGGTGATCACCAGGTCCAAAGCGCCGTGCTCGGCTTCTCGAATCGCGGTGGAGCTTTGGCCCATGCCGTCGCGAATCACCTTGCCTCCGCCGAAGGTGATCTCGTCGCCATACACCGCGTAATCGCGCTCTACTTCAATGATGAGGTCGGTGTCCGCAAGACGGACGCGGTCGCCGGTGGTGGGGCCGTAAAGGTCCGCGTAAGTGCGCCGTGGAATTCGCACGCTCATACGAGGGGTCCGTTCACCAGGCCGTTGTGGCCATACATTGCGCGCGCGCCGGCGAAGGCCACCAGGCGGACCTCTTTCTCTTCTCCCGGCTCAAAACGAATGGCGGTGCCCGCTGGAATATCCAGCCGCATGCCGTACGCGGCTGTGCGATCAAACTCCAGGGCGGTGTTAACTTCGAAGAAATGATAGTGGCTGCCCGCTTGTATGGGGCGGTCGCCGGTGTTGCGAACGGCGATGCGCGCAACCGGACGTCCCGCGTTCAATTCGATCTCTTCGTCGGCCAGACAATATTCTCCGGGATGCATACGGCTCCTTATTGAATGGGATCGTGAACCGTCACCAGCTTGGTGCCGTCCGGGAAAGTGGCTTCCACCTGAACGTCGTGGATCATTTCGGGCACGCCATCCATCACGTCGTCGCGGTGCAGGATGGAAGTTCCCAGCGCCATGATTTCGGCGACGCTCTTGCCGTCGCGCGCGGCTTCTAGGATTTCGGCGGAGAGAATGGCGATGGCCTCCGGGTAATTGAGTTTCAAGCCGCGGGCGCGCCGCTTTCGCGCCAGCTCGGAGGCAGTGAAGATCATGAGTTTTTCCTGCTCACGAGGAGTAAGATGCAACGCGTCCTCCTTGGATCAATGTACTTTTCGGGGAAGCGTGGCGACACGGCCACAAAGAGACCACTTGGCGGCTTTCCACAATTCAACCAGCCCTTCGGTGAGAGCGCGGCCGCTGACCGCGACGCCGCGAATCACCAGACCGTGCGCCCGCAGCGATGTAACTCCCCATAATACATCGGGACCCGAGCGCGCATCGGCGAGGGACTGCAATTGGGCTTCGAAAGCGCGCCAGTAGCTGCCCGGTTCACCGGCGCGGCATATGTAACACGCTGCGAAGTAGCGAAACGGTCCCAGTCTCACGGGCGATTCCATGGGCTGGTCTCGCGGCCGCAGGGTCCAACACTCGGTGGCTACCGGTTCGCCCGCCACTAATAAATGGAAGGACGACGCGAGCGATTCGTAGCCGAACAATTCCCCGGATGCTTCGCGTCCGGGCGCCACCATGTCCCACCAGATCAGCGAGGCTGCGGGGCCTAATTCGACGCGGGTGGTCTGTTCAAAACGGCATCCGGCGAATGGGATCAATTGATCGGGGAGGTACTCGAAGTATCCGCCATCGCCGACATTGACGATGGCGTCCTGCCTCGCGATGCGATTCTCGGACCGGCTGCGATGCACGCGTGTAGCGCCGGTGGAGGTGACCTGCCCCCGCGCGCGGGGTCCGACATCCACGCGCCATTCGAGGGAGTCGGTATCGAGGATGCCGCCGGAGACATTGTGCAGGTGAGCAAGGCGCTCGCTGGAGGGGGCATCGAAGCCGCGGACCACGCGCCACGGCGGTTCCTGCGCTTTGACGCGCAGCACGGTGGCATCGCGGGTGTCCAGATCGAATGCGAGGTGGAGTCGGGCGCCGGCCATTTTCAACTGATGAAGAGGCGGGTGTGCAGCGCCGGATGACGCGCGGATGCCACGTCCAGCAGCGGCGTAAAGCATGAGATGGCGGCGGGCGGCGTGAGCGCGGCGCGATGGACCGCATCCACGACGGCCGGCTTCAGGTTCCAAAGAATTTCGTGAGCGCGAGTCTGTCCCAGCGGGAGCAAGCGCTGGCAGCAGGAAATCAGCGTGGTTAGAGACTGTTGCAGGAAGGCCGCCGCCGCGGGACCCGAGTGGAGACCCATCGTGCCGGCCACCAGACCGAAAGCCGCGGCGAGGTGGATCTCGAAGCCGGCTGCGGACGCGCGCTCAAGCAGGCTGAGTTTGGAAGTGCGCGAGGCAAGATCGAGAAAGCGGCGGCCCATCGCGGCGGATGCGTCGCGCGATTCACGCGCGAGCTTGCGCGCGCCGAGTTCTAGATTCCAGCGCGTCCATTTTTCGAGGTCGGGATTCGCTTCGCGCCCCAGTTCGCAGCTGGCGGCGCAATACGCGGCTTCGAGGACGCCGGTTTCCTGCAGCCAGGAAGCGAGGAAAGATTGCAATCCGGTTTCATCGAGCAAGCCGGCAGCTACCAGGGATTCCAGTCCGAAGGAGTGTGCGGCTCCGCCGATGGGCAGCGCGCTATCGGCGAACTGTTGCAGGCGCAGCGCGGGGGTGAGGTCCATCGGAGCAATGATAGCTGGAACCAGAGCCGCGCGCGTCAGCAAGCGTACTGCGGCTGCGGGCGTGGAATCAGGGGATGTCGTTGCGCTTCCTGGCGGGCGCGGCTCTGTTGCACTATTCGGATTCCCTGGCGGAGCGCTTCTCTCTTCAGGGCTCCGTCCATGGTCAGCAGTGCCGCGTCTTCGCGTTGGACGAGTGCCAGGTAGAACCCGTCGTAGGCGGGACGCTGGGTGGTGCGAGCCAGGAGGAAGGCTTCTCGATAAAGCTCCTTGCAGGAGACCAGGACGTCCACCAGGCTAAGGGCCAGATCGAGAGTCCGGTCGCAAGCAAGGAGGCTCAGCTTTTCCAAACGGTGTTAACCATTTCGGACACAAGCAATTCGGGCGCGAGTACTTCCGCGGCATCTCCGAGCAACGCCGCCAATTCGCGCGCTTTAGCGCGATTCAAGGCAACTTCGACGGCGGCGCTGGCATCGAGAATCAACCTTATCGGCGCCGGTCCTCGCGAATCAACCTGGCGGGATCGGTCAGTATTCTATGTGGGAGCGGGCGGGCAGCGCGGATTTCTTCGAGGACTTCTTGGCGGCGCGCTTTGGGATCAAGATCGACCTGGAGGCCCCGAGCCAGCACGGCGATCACTTGCTGGGCCAGGCTGCGGCGGCTTTTTCAGCTTGCTCCGCGAGGAGACGGTAAATGTGGGCTGGGACGTCGCGGACTTGGAGCATTGCCATTTGCAATTATTGTGACACGGAATGCAGTTTGCAGGCAGTATGCAGGTTAAGGCGGGACTGCAGGCGGTTTAGCTGACCAGGCTCGTGGCGCAGAGGGCCAGGATGGCGCCGAGGAGAGCGCCGGCGAGCACATCACTGAGGAAGTGCATTCCGAGGAGCACGCGGGATGCGGCGACGCTGGTGGCGATGAACAGCAGCGGCGGCCAGGCAGCGGGGAAGAACTGACCCAGTGAGACGGCTACGGCGAAGGCTGTAATGGAATGGCCGGAAGGGAACGAGAACTGATCCGGTGGCAGCAGAGTGGCCCAGCAATGGGGCTCGAAGGTGCAGGGTCGGGGGCGTCCCACCAGCTTCTTGAGGGTGCGGAACAGGACGATGCCGGCGGCCGAAGCGATTGCGGCTGAAACGCAGGCCGCATTGCCGGCGGGATCGTGTGCGGCCAGGACGGCGAGGCCGCAGAACAACCAGAACCAGCCATCGCCTCCGCGAGTGGCAGCGATCATCCACCAGCGGATCCAGCGCGGCGCAGGCCAGCGGTTGACGCGGCGCATCAATTCGTAGTCCGGTGCGGTGAGCGTGGAGAGCGCGCGAGAGATATTCATACGACCTCCGGAGCGCAAGCGGACGCCGGTGGCGAAGCGAAGCCAAGGCCGAGACGGCGCGACCATTTGCGCCGAAAGGCGGTTTCACGCAGGGCGTTGGCGAGCGTGATGGCGGGAATCGCCAGCATGAGCGGAGCGAGAAGCGCTGTCCAGCGCCGTTCCCGAATCAGCGAGCAGGCGATTTCGAGTACGGTTGCGGTCAGCTTGCGGTAGCTGCCGGATACGCCTCGCGCATGTCCGAGTCCATGGCGCACGCCCTCGAGATACTCGGCGGCATTGCGCGCGCCCGGGACTTCGGTCCAGGTGAAGCCTAACCCGGATAGCGTATGGGCGTCACTGCCGGCGACGGGCGCTTTACTCCAGCGGCGCGCGAGTTGGGCCGCGGAGGCGTTACAGGATTCCAGCATGGCCCCGTTGAGTGTTTCGATGCCGGGGAAGTGGTCCTCAAAGAGAGCGAAGTCGAGATCGGTGCGAGGGCCGGTGAGTGCGGAGAAGACATGGTTAATGGTGAAGAACAGGTTCTGCTCGGTGAGGAACGCAATCAAGGAGACCAGATCGTCGCGGCGGCGCTGCAACTCCAGGTGATGCCACTCCTCAATCCCATAGACGCCCATATGCAGGCGGGTGCCGCTGGGAGTGACGCAGGAGACTTCTTCGCTGAGGAAGAAGCCGGGGAGGCCACGCAGGGCGGATGCCGCGGCGATGGAATCGTGGTCGGTGATGGTGACGAGGTTCATGCCACGGCGCTTCAGGGTCTGGTAGACATCCAGCGGGTGGCTGTAGCATTCGCGGCAAACGCGGTCCAGGACGGGGATAGTGCACATGCCCGATTGCGAGGTGTGGACGTGCATGTCGCACCGCAAGCCTACTTATAGCGTGGGACAGGTTACAGTTCGATTACCTGTGGAAAAACATTTGTTGAAAGTTTTGTTGGGAGCTGGCAGCGATCAAATCGAGAAGCCGGATTTCACGGCGTCTTTGTGAAACATTTCTACGGTTTCGAGGGAGTAGTCGTGCAGGTCTTTGTCTAGAAGGGAGAGCTTATTGAGGATGTCGTTGGTGACAGTGATGATGTGGCAGCCGATTGCGTCGGCCTGGACGATATTGAGGAGTTCGCGGGGGCTGGCCCAGATGAGCTCCATATTGGGGTAGGGGCGGAGGATCTCAACAGCAGAGGTCATCATGGGCAAGGGATCGCGGCCGGTGTCGGCGACGCGGCCGGCGAATACGGAGACGCAGGAGGGAGCATGACCGCCTAACGCGGACGCGACATCGCGCACCTGATCCAGCGCGAGGATGGCCGTGACGTTGAGCTTTACGCCGCGGCGGGCCAAACGGCAGATCAGGTCATACGACGGCTCGCGGCGGGTGTTGGTGACCGGGATCTTTACGTAGACGTTGGCTCCCCACTCGGCGATCTTGAGCGCCTGGCGCTCCATCTGGTCGAATTCGTCGGCGAAGACCTCGAGCGAAATGGGACGGTCGGGAATAGCGCGGAGGATGTCGCGCCCAAAGGCCTCATAGTCCTTGATTCCGGCCTTGTGCATCAGGGTGGGATTGGTAGTGAAGCCGCTGATCCAGGGCTTGCGGTACATGTCAAGCATGGCGGGCTTGTCAGCGCCATCGGCGAAAAGCTTCACGCGCAAATCGGAAACATTCATAAGCTGGTCACCAGTTCTTGAGTACGCTGGTAATCCTCCGGGGAATCGATCCAATACAGATTTTCGGTCATGCGGTATCCGAAGACGGGCAAGCCGGCGGCGAGCAGAGCGGGCAGCACGTCGCGGCCGAAGTCGCTGGGGCCCGCCGAGGGAATGTGGGCGAGAATGGCAGGCTCGGCGATCAATATGCCGGCGTTCACCCAGTTGCTGAAGATTTCATCGGGGCGGGGCTTTTCGAGGAAGCGCGTGACGCGGCCGTCATCCGCGAAGCCGACGATTCCGCTCGCGGTGGCGTTCTCCCGATGAAACAGCGCGATGGTGACCAGGGCGCTGTGAGCTCGATGGAACGCGCTGAAGCGTTCCACGTCGATATCGGTGAGATTGTCGCCGTAAACAACCAGAAAGGGCTCATCGAAGAATGATTCCAGCTTCTTGACTGCCCCGGCGGTGCCCAGCAACTCTGATTCGCGAGAGTACTGGATACGCACGCCGAACCGCCGGCCATCGCCAAAGTGATCCACGATGGATTCGGGATGATAGTGCAGATTGATGGCAAGGTCGCGCACGCCATAGCGGGCCAGCAGGCGCACGGTATGCTCGAGGATTGGGCGTCCGGCGATCGCGATCATGGGCTTAGGACGATCATCCGTGAAGGGGCGGAGACGGCGGCCTTCGCCGGCTGCGAGTAGCATGGCTTTAGCCGGTGCCTGCATGACCTGTCCCAGGTGAAGTTTAACATGGCGGGCGCAGCCGCTTGCCGGCGCGCGTGGTTCCGTAATATCCTCCTGACAGTGATTGTCTCTCGAACCCCGTTTCGCATCACGCTGGGCGGCGGCGGCACGGACCTCCCCAGCTTCTACGAAAAGCACGGCGGCTTCGTTCTGGCGATGGCCATCGATAAGTACATGTACGTGGTGCTCAACGTTCCCAACGCCGACCGGCTGATTCGGCTGCACTACACCAGGAGCGAAACGGTGGCGAGCATCGACGAACTGCAGCACGACCTGGCGCGCGAGGCGCTGAAGGCGCATGGGATTCGCGATGCGATCGAGATCGCTTCGGTGGCTGATCTGCCCGCGGGGACGGGGCTGGGATCGTCCAGTTGCTATCTGGTGGGGCTGCTCACCGCGATCCGGGCGTATCTGCTGAAGCCGATTCCCCTGGATGAGCTGGCGGAGGAGGCTTGCAATATCGAGCTGGATATTCTGAAAAAGCCGATCGGGAAGCAGGATCAGTACATGGCCGCGTATGGCGGGCTGACGACGCTGGCCATCGATCGCGGCGGGCGCGTCACGGTGACGCCTTTGCGCGTGCCGGCGCATTCGGTGGCGGATTTCGTATCGAACACTCATCTCTATTACACAAAAATGCAGCGCGACGCCACGGGAATTCTGGAGCACCAGAGCCGCAAGGTGAAGGAAGAGAGCGGCGGCGTGGTGGAGAACAGCCTGCTGCGCATCCGCGACATCGGGTATGAGATCGCGGAGGCGATGCGCGCGGGGAATTTCGATCGCTTCGGCGAGCTGATGCATGAGCACTGGATGGCGAAGCGGCAGCTTTCCGATAAGATCACGGTGCCAGAAGTAGAGCGGCTTTACGATCGTCTGCGCGAGGAGTACGGGGTGCTGGGCGGCAAGATCGCGGGCGCGGGCGGCGGCGGATTTCTGATGCTGTACTGTCCGAAGAACGGGCGCAAGCTGATGGAGTTCATGGAGAGCCAGGGGATGGCGCGTTTGAGTTATTCGGCCGAGTTTGAGGGGAGCCGGGTGATCGCGAACGTGCGCAACGCGCACGCGGAGCATTATCACTATCGCAGCTGGGCGATGGAGCGGTGAGGCTGGTTGTGAACGAAATAGTGTTTGAAGTGACGCAGGATGCCGACGGCGGCTCCTCCGCGGAGTGCCTGACCGAAAGCATCTTTGGATGTGCCGGTGGTGAAGTGAACTTGGGGACCGCTCTTGAGGACCGCAATTGGTCCAGCTTGTGGGGCAGGCGGTTTCGCCTGCCAGAGGCCGATTGCTAATCGGCCGCAGGATACTATCCTGCCCCACACGGCGGCAGATGAGAATCGTCACGTACCTTTCCTGTAATGGACGCGCTCATCGGCGGGCCCACCGCTTCCTTTGGTCGCGGCTCCGTATGTTGCAGGGTTGGGTGTGTGGGAGTGCGGTTAGTCAGCCACTACCAGTTCGGCCGCTTCGGAAACAGATTCAACGCGGGCCCATGCGTGATGATCGGGGGGCCGTTCGGCGTAACGGTGGTCGATCAGGATGGTCCTGCAACCGGCCGCGGCGCCGGCGTCGATATCGCGCCAGCGGTCGCCGATCATGTAGCTGCTTTCAAGGTCGATGTTGTGCTTTTGCGCCGCTGCGAGAAGGAGACCGGGTTTGGGCTTGCGGCAATCGCAGTGATCCGAATCGTCATGGAAGCAGCTAAAGATGTCGTCGATGGGCAAAGCGGCACGAAGGGCCGCGTCGAAGGCTTCCATTGTGTCCCTGGAGGCGGTTCCACGGGCGATGTCGGGTTGATTGGTCACGACAATCAGCAGGTACCCCGCATCCTTCAATTTACGCAAAGCTTCGGGCGCGTCCTCCACGATGCGGAACTCTTCCAGGGTCCGCGGCGGGTACGGTTTGCCGTCCCGGACGATGGCTTCGTTGAGAACGCCGTCGCGATCCAGGAAAACGGCTTTTACTTTACCGATTCCCACTTCGTCTGTTCCTGCTTCAATGCGGGATGAGAGACCAGCAGGTGCCACACCACGGCCTGGAACGCTTCCGAGTGCGGCGTGACGTGAACGGGACTCACTACGGGGATCAACACGCAGGCATCCGCCGCCTGCGCGGTGTAGCCGCCGTCGCGGCCCACGATTCCGCCGATCTTGGCCCCGATTTCCCGGGCGTATTTCAAGGCTTCCACCAGGTTCGGGCTGACGTTCTTTTCCAGATTTCCGCCGCCCACCGAGAAGACCAGCAGCATGTCCTTGGAAGTGAGGCGGCTGGTGCGCAGCCATTTTTCGAAGACCGTGGCCCAGCCTTCGTCATTGGTGCGGGCGGTGAGCTCGCTGACGTTATCGGTGGGGGCGTAGGCTTCGATACCGGTGATCTTGCGGAAATCGTTCACCGCGTGCGAGGCGTTGCCGGCGCTGCCGCCTACGCCGAGAATGAACAGGCGGCCGCCGGCGCGGCGCGTCTCGGCGAGCAGGACCACCAGCCGGTCAATCGCGGCGGTGTCCAGTTTGTGGATAATCTCCGAGGCTTCGTTCAGGAACTGGCGGGTGAAGTCCATAAGTGTACGGAGCGGCGCGAGCGGAGCCGGTGGGCCCAGAGAACGGCGCGCGGCGCGATGCGGATCAGCGCCAGCACGGTTGCCAGCTTGCGATTGTGAAAGTAGGCCTGGGCCTGCCGCAGATAGCTCACCGCTTCTTCCATGCGGCCGGCTTCAAAAGCCGCCTTCCCCTGCGCGAAGGCCAGCTCGGCGCGGAATCGTTCAGACTGCTTGTCCACCAGCTCGATCTCGTCCGGTGTCAGATCCATGGTGCGCTTTACTTTTTCGTAGAGGTCCAGGATGCCGAGCCACGCGGCCTCAATGTTCGATGAGAGGCTGGCATCGTGCTTGCGGTAATGCATCAAGACCTGGCGATGGTAAGCAAACTTGCCGCCCGCTTTGGCGAGTCGCAGCCAGAGATCGAAATCCTCGCAGCGGCGCTGGCTGGGGTCGAAGCCGCCTGCTTTGAGCAGCGCTTCGCGGCGCGCAGTGGAAGATATGTTGACATTGCACTGCAGCGTGATCAGGCTGGCGAAGTTCACTTCGCCGCTGGATGGCAGCAAATCCATGCTGAGACGGCCAACGTCGGCGGTGTTTCCGAAGAGACGCGCGTTGCCATAGACGACGTCGAGCGACGGGTCGGCCTGCAGCATGCCGATGTGGGTTTCGAGGTATTTGGGTTCCCAGAGATCGTCGGCGTCGAGCAGGGCCACGTACGGCGTGGTGGCGGCGTGCAGGCCGGTGTTTCGGGCGCCGGCGGGGCCCGTGTTTTGGTCCTGTTTCAGGTAGCGGATGCGAGCGAGGTAAGGCGCGAGGACGCGCTCCAGATTGGCCGTATCCGGACAGCAGTCGTTGATAACGATTACTTCGTAGTCGGTATAAGTCTGGCGGAAGACGCTGTCGAGGGCGTCGGCGATGTAAGCCGTCACACGGTAAGCGGGCATGATTACTGTGACGGTGGGCACTAAGTTGATTATCGGTTATTGGAACTGGCCCCGTGTTACGGCTCTAGCAGGAACTTTGTGGTTGCGTCGAGGAATATATCTAAGCGGTCGTGGTGGACCCAGTGGCCGGCGCCGGGGACTCTTACGACGCGGTAGTTCTGAATGGATTGGGCGCGGCCGTCGAGTTCGGGGTCGGGCATCCAGCTTTCTTCGCCCCAGAAGAGCAGCACCGGGCACGTGATCTTGCCGACGATTTCCTTGAGATCGTCGAGGTTCTGGCCGTAAGGCGGGAAGGCGCGGGCGTAGTTGTCGAATTTCCAGATCAAGGAGCCGTCGGCGTTCCAGTTGGTGCCGTGCAGGGTGAGGTGGCGCGCCACTTCATCGGAGAGATTGGGGTTAGCTTCCTTCATGCGAGCCACGGCGGCGTCCAGGCTGGGATACGAGTGCGGTTCGCGATGCTCCAGTTTGCGGACGGTTTCAATCCAGTTGCGGACGCGCTCGGAAGCGGGGCGGTGGACGCGATGGCTGGCCGGCAGTCCCATGCCCTCGATGGCCACGGCTTTCTTGACGCGCTCGGGATATACGCCCGAGTAGAGCAGCGTGATTACGCCGCCCAGTGAGTGGCCGATGATGTAAACCTGGGGCTCGCCGATGACATCCACCAGGGCCGAGAGATCGAGGATGTGCTCGGCGATGGAATAGAGCGCGCCGGGGGCCCAGGCGCTGTTGCCGTGGCCGCGCAGATCAAGCGCATAAACGTGGAAGCGCTCGCGCAGGCTGCGCGCAACCCAATCCCAATTGCGTGCGTGATCGAGGCCGCCGTGCACCAGCACCAGCGCGGGTTTTCCGTCTTGCCCCCAGTCCCAGAACTGGAGCTTGAGCCGGTGGGAGTAATAGAAGTGAGAGATGGGTTCCAAGCTTCTATCGTAGATGCTCGGCGCTTACGGCTGTAATTGGGCAACGGGAACGGGGGAGGATTCGAAACTATAGCCGAATCCGCGGGCGGAGCGGATGAAGGCGGGGCTGGCGGGATCGGCTTCAACCTTGTGGCGCAGGCGGAGGATGTACACGTCCACGGTGCGGTCCGTCACGGCGCGGTCGTGACCCCACGCGGCATCCAGCAACTGGGCGCGGCTGAACACCACGCCGGGTCGGCTCATCAAGTATTCGAGAAGGCGGAACTCGGTGGCGGTGAGACTGACTTCGGATCCGTGCAGTGTGACGCGGCAACTGGAGCGGTCTAATTCGAGAGGACCCGAACGCAATTGGCGAGCGGGAGGAGTCTGCGTTCGAAACTGATTCTTGACGCGCGCGATCAATTCGCGGATGAAGAACGGCTTCACCATATAGTCATTCGCGCCGAGCTCCAGGCCGACGATGCGGTCCGCTTCCGAAACGCGCGCGGTAAGGAAAATCACGGGCACGTGCGCCAGCTCGGAGTGATTGCGGATGGCCTTGCAGATGTCGAGGCCGTCGGCATCGGGGAGCATAATATCCAGGATCACGAGGTCGGGGCGTTCGCGGCGGAACAGTTCAATAGCGCCTTTGCCCGTCTGACTGCCGGCGACGGCGAAGCCTTCCTTGGCGAGATTGTACTTGAGCAACTCGAACAGGTCGGAATCGTCTTCGATGACTACGATCTTCTTCATTGTGCTGCTTTCAAGGTAACCCGATTTGCGTTACAAATGCGTGACGGATGGGTTAAGGAACCATGCCGTGGAGAGGCAGTTTCAGGGTGAAGCGGGAGCCGCGTCCGAACTCGCTTTCCACGGACACCTCGCCGCCCATTTGCTCGACGGCATGGCGCACAATTGCGAGGCCGAGGCCGGTCCCGCCCGTCTCGCGGGAACGGGCTTTATCGGCGCGGTAGAAGCGCTCGAAAATGCGCGGGAGATCCTGCGAAGAGATTCCGACGCCAGTGTCCGCCACCGTAACCAGCGCCCACCTGCCCTCAACGGCGGCTTCCAGGCGCACTTCACCGCCGGGACGGTTGAATTTGACCGCGTTGTCCAGGAGATTTGAGAACGCCTGCTCCAGCCTCAGTTCATGGCCGAGCACTTGGACCTCGGGCAAATCGCCTGGCAGCAAGCGCACGTCGTGCAATCGCGCGCTGGTTTCGACGGTGCGCAAGGCCGTTTCGAGAGCCGCGCGCAGGGACACCGCATGCGGCTCGGGGCGCAAGGCATTGGACTCGATTTCGGACAACGCGAGCAGGTCCGACGCGATGTTGTTCAAGCGGATGGCCTGGGAAAGAATCACTTCGACGAATTTGCGGTTATGTTCGCGATCCTCAAGCCCGCCTTCCAGCAAAGTTTCGGCATAGCCTCGGATGGAAGCGAGCGGAGTGCGCAGCTCATGCGAAACGTTGGCGACAAAATCGCGGCGGACGCGCTCCAGACGCTCCAGATGCGTCATGTCGTGAAGGACGGCGATGGCCCCCTGGCGGTCCGAGCCGGCCAGCGGCGCGGCGTAAACGTCGAAAGTTCGGTCGCCGGACGCCGAGAGAGTTACGCGGTGTTCGCCGCGTGTGCCCGAGACCAATACCTGCTTGACGATGTCAACCAGCCCGGGGTCGCGGGTAACTTCCAGCAGCGGCGTCTGCTCGGGCACGGGCCAGGCGGCGCCGGCGGCGTGGGCAAAAAACTTGTTGCAGAAAATTACGCGCAGATCGCTATCCACGGACAGTACGCCTTCCGCCATGCTGCCGAGGATGTTCTCCCGGCGGGCGTTTTCCAGGGCGATGCGCTGGTTGAGTTCACGGATGCGCGGAGCCAGGCGGCGCAGCGAGCGCGACAAAGCCTCGAGCTCGTCGCGGGAGGAATGCGAGGAAATGGTATCCGAGCCCAGCAGTTCCTCGGCGTAGAGCCGCAGGCGCCGCGCGTGTCGCATCTCGGCTTCCCAGATGAGCGCGCCGATGGCGGTTCCGCAAAGGGTGATCAGGAGCGCGGCCACCAGCAGATCCCAGCGGAGATCGGACGCCACCGGAGGCTGGAGCTGATCCAGCACCGTGAAATCCAGAATGACAATCGCGGAAACCAGAAGGAGGAGAATTCCGGCCGCGATCCTTAATTTCCCTGGGTGCATGGCGCCGCGAAAACCGAATATAGCAGATCGGTAGTGAAGGACAAAGACGCGTGTGCGGTTACGGAGCCGCGCGCGTCAGCAAGCGTGTACGCTCTACGGGCGTGAGTTGAGTGGCTTTCGTTACGCTTCCTGACGGTCGCGGCTCATTCGTTGCTGCGGGCGTTAGCATGCCCTAGGATTCGCGTGAGCTGCGCCTTTCGGCGTGATGGCGGACGTCGATTCCTCGCACTAGAAAAAGAACATCTTCGGCGATGTTTGTGGCGTGGTCGGCGATGCGCTCCAAATCGTGCGCGATAAACATCAGGTCCACTGCGCGAGGCACGGTGGTCCTCTCTTCCTGCATGAACGCGACCAGCTCGATGGTCACCGATTCTTGCAAGCGGTCCACTTCGTCGTCGCTCACCAGCACTGCGCGCGCCAGTTCTTCGTCGCGCTTCACTAGAGCATCCAGCGCCTTGTGAACCATCGCTTCGGCCAGGCTGGCCATCCTGGGGATATCGATCAGCGGCTTCACCGGCGGCTCATTCATCAGAGCCAGCGACCGCTCAGTGATGTTCACCGCCAGATCGCCCATGCGCTCCAGATCGCCGTTCATCTTCATGGCCGCCGTGAGAAAGCGCATGTCCTTGGCCATGGGCTGATAGAGCGCCAGCAGGCGCGTGGCCAGTTCATCGATCTCCAGATCCTTCTGGTTGATCAGGGCCTCTTTCCAAAGGACCTCCTTGGCCTGCTGCTCGTCGCGCTCCACCAGCGAATTTACGCTGGCGTGGATCGCGGATTCCACCAGGCCGGCCATCTCAAGCAGCTTTTGCTGCAGTTCGTCCAGTTCGTCTCTGAAGTGGCGCATTTATCCGAACCGTCCCGTAATGTAGTCTTCGGTTTCTTTCCTGGCAGGGCGCTTGAAGATGGTTTCAGTGCGGTCGAACTCAATGAGTTTCCCGAGCAGGAAGAATCCGGTGAAGTCGGCAACACGCGCCGCCTGCTGCATGTTATGCGTGACAATCACCTGGGTGCACTGATCCTTAAGATTGAACAGCAGGTCCTCGATCTTGGCGGTGGCGATGGGGTCAAGCGCGGAACAGGGTTCGTCGAGGAGCAGCACTTCCGGGTTCACGGCCAGCGCGCGCGCGATGCACAGGCGCTGCTGCTGCCCGCCCGAGAGCGAATAGGCCGACTGGCGCAGCTTGTCCTTCACTTCGCCCCAGAGGGCCGCCCGGTTCAGGCTCTGCTCCACTACTTCGTCAAGAGAGCGTCCGGCGCGCAGGCGGTTCACTTTTACGCCGTAGGCGACATTGTCATAGATCGACTTGGGGAAAGGATTCGGCCGCTGGAACACCATGCCCACGCGGCGGCGGAGGCTGGTGACGTCCAGCTGCGTTACTTCTTCGCCATCCAGGAGAACCTCGCCTTCCTGGCGCGTATTGCGTATGGTTTCGCTGATGCGATTCAGGGTGCGCAAGAAGGTCGATTTTCCGCATCCGGAAGGGCCGATCAGCGCGGTGATACGCTTTTCGGCCATCTGCAGATTGATATCGTGCAAGGCTTGAAACTTGCCGTAGTAGAAGTTGAGATTTCGTGCCTGCAATTTGGGACGGGCGGCGGATTCCACGCCACCTTCGGCTGGACCTTCGGCGGTGCGTCCTGGCACTTCGATGGGGGTCATAACGTCCATTTATCCTCGTTGGGCCGAGGCTCCTCGGGAGAGAATCCAGCGCGCCGCGATATTGGCCACCAATACCAGCGATAACAATACCAGACCGGCGGCCCAGGCCTGGCGATGCCAATCGTCATACGGCGCGATGGCGTGAGTGTAAATCATGACCGGGAGGGAGGCCGTGGGCTGGCCCAAGCCGCTGGCCCAGAATTGATTGTTCAAGGCGGTGAATAACAAAGGCGCGGTTTCGCCGGCGATGCGGGCGACGCCCAGAATCATGCCGGTAGCGACGCCTTTCATGGCTGCGGGCACCACTACGGTAGCGATCATTTTCCATTTGCTGGCGCCCAGCGCGAGAGCTCCCTCGCGTAGCGGATGGGGCACCAGAAGCAAGAACTGTTCGGTGGTGCGGAGTCCGATGGGGATCAGCATCATGGCCAGCGCGAATCCTCCGGCCCAGGCGGAAAATCGATGCATCGGGACCACGATGATGGTCCAGGCGAAGATTCCGATTACGATGGACGGCACGCCATTGAGCAGATCGGCGGTGTAGCGGACGAAGAAGCTGAGGGTCTTGCCGCCGAATTCGGCCAGAAACACGCCGCCCAGGAAGCCGATGGGAACTCCGATGATGGAGGCGATGGCGACCAGCGTGAAGGTGCCCAGGATGGCGTTGCCCATGCCGCCGCCGTTTTCGCCAGGCGGCAGCGGAAGTTTGGTGAAGAAGCCAAAATCCACGGAGCGCCATCCGTTATACACCAGATAGGCCAGGATCAAGAACAGCATGGAAACGGTGATTACGGTGCATGCGCCGGTAAGCGCCAGCATCACGTTGTTGATCAGTTTCCGGCGCGTCATTATGTCGACCCTTTGCGCGTAGTGGCCAGAATCAGCAGGCGCGCCATGCCGTTGATGATGATGGTGAGGACAAACAGCACCAGACCGAGTTCCACTAGCGCGCTCAAGTGCGCATCGCCGGTGGCTTCGGTGAACTCATTGGCGATCACGGCCGCAATGGTGTATCCAGGCGCGAAAAGCGAAGCGCGGATGCTGGGGTCGTTTCCGATCACCATGGTGACGGCCATGGTTTCGCCCAGAGCTCGCGCGAGGCCAAGAAAGATGGAGCCGAGGATTCCTAGCCGCGCATAAGGAACCACCACCTGCCAGGTGGATTCCCAGTGCGTTGCGCCCAGTGCGAGCGCGGCTTCACGCTGCTCGCGCGGAACTTGCAACAGAGCTTCGCGTGAAATAGAGATGATGAACGGAAACGTCATGATGGCCAGAATCAGGCCCGCCGCGAGATAGCCGACGCCGTAAATGGGTCCCTGAAACAACGGCAGAAATCCGAGGGTGTTGTGCAAGAAGGGCTCGCCGTAGTTTCGCAGCAGCGGGACCAGGGTGAAGATAGCGAGCAGTCCGAAGATGACGCTGGGGACGGCGGCGAGCAGTTCCACCAGAATCGTGAGGACGCTGGAGATTTTCGGCGGCGCCATTTCGGACAAGAAAATAGCCGCGCCTACTCCCAGCGGGACAGCGATGAGCAGGGCCAGGAAAGATGTCACCAGCGTGCCGTAGACGAAAGGGAGTGCGCCGAACTGCTCTTGAATGGGGTCCCAGGTCTGGGTGAACAGGAAAGCGAATCCGAATTTCGAGCGGGTGGCGCTGGAGTGCAACCAGAGCTCGTAGACCAAGCCGGCCGTGATTGCGATGACGGTGAGGGCGAAGATTGCGGTGAGGGTGTGGGCGGCCGCGTCGCCGCTGCGGAGTCGCAGGAGGAATGTGCGGGCGCGCGTGGGCATGTTACGGCGTGGAAGGACGGGGCCGATTGGTAGTCGGCCCGCAGGTTGCTAACCTGCCCCACAGGCTGTGTACAAGGGTTTGCACTTACTGGATCAGGGCGATCTGCTTGGATTCTTTCGCCACCACTTCCTTGGGCAGCGGCGCGTACTCAAGGCCGGGTGCTAGCTTTTGGCCGGGGCCCAGCATCCACGCCAGGAAATCCTTGATCTCTTTCTTCTTTTCCGCGTTTGCGATTTTAGAAGGGACCAGCAGCCACGTGAAGGATGAGATGGGATAGGCGCCTTTGCCTTTGTCGTTGGTGATGGAGACGCGGAAATCGTCGGGCATGCTCTTCGCGGCCGCGGCCGCGGCTTCGGTGACGCTCGCCAGGCTGGCTAGTACATAGTTGCCCGCGGAATTCTTTACGCTGCCGTAGGCCATTTTGTTCGAGACCGCATAGATCAGCTCGACATAGCCGATGGAGTTCGGCGTCTGCTTCACCAGGCCGGAGACGCCTTCGTTGCCTTTGCCGCCGAGACCGACGGGCCAGTTTACTGAGGCGCCGGCTCCCACTTTGCTCTTCCACTCCGAGCTGACCTTCGAAAGATAATCGGTCCAGATGAATGTGGTGCCGCTCCCTTCGGAACGGTGTACCACGGTGATTTCAGCGTCGGGAAGACTTACGCCGGGATTGTCCGCTTTGATCTTGGCGTCATTCCACTTCTTAACTTGTCCCAGGAAGATCGCCGCCAATGTCTCGCCACTGAATCTGAGCTGCTTGGTGACTCCCGGCAGGTTATACGTGGGAACATCGGCGCCCATCACGGTAGGGAAGTGCAGGATCTTAACTTTCGATTTGGACAGTTGCTCATCGGTCATGGGGACATCGGATGCGCCAAAGTCGACGGTGCCCTCGGTGACCTGGCGGATGCCGCCGCCCGAGCCGATGGATTGATAGTTGATCTGCACGTCCGAGTGCAGTTTGTGGTATTCGTCGAACCACTTTCCGTAGACCGGATACGGGAAGGTAGCGCCCGCGCCAGTGATGGATTCGGCCACCAGGGCCGGTGCGATGACGCCGGCGAGGGCCAGGGCGATCAAAACGAGAGGGGTACGTGGCTGCATGCGATCCTAGTGTCCCACTCCGATGTTTCAATTCTGTTACAAGCAGGTAAATCTATCGGTACACGGCTACCCAGGGAAGTCGGAGGTACGCCCGCAATTCACCGATGGGAGTGGGTGATTGAGTTCGCGGGGCCAAGGAAGTAGGACACCTGCCCCCAGTCCTGCGTCTCGATCACGATCCCCTTTCTTGCCCGGCTGGCAACCGCTTTTATCATCGGCACCGCGTGATGTAGACTGTATCCCATGGCTGGAGAGCGGTACCGGCTAGATACGCCAACCTTGGCGATCATGATTCAAGACGGCCAGCGCTTCCCGATGACGATTCCCGGCGGCGGAATCGTCAGGGTGATTGCCCTAAACCACATCGACAACCATCTTATGGACGTGGAGTGGGAAGGGAAGCCAATGCTTATGTTCGCCGTGGATCTTCGAGACCGTGGCGAACCGGTTGAAGGGGACGACGCCAAGAGGCCCACACAGAATTAGCGCATTACCCGACGGCGCTGGGAATCACGCGGTCGTGCGGTACTATGGAAGCGTAGTGCTTCGGTCCATCTCCAACTTGCTGCTTTCCATGCTCATGGTCGCAACGCTCCTCTGGGGAGGCTGCCTCTCGTGCTCGCGATTCTTTATGTTCCCGGGCGCCACGAGCGATTGCTGCAACAAGACAGGACAGTGTGAGCGGCCCACCAACAGCGCTCCCCAAAAGGAATGCAACCGCATGCCGCTTGGGCTGCAAGGCGCAGTGCATGTGCATGCTGAGCTTGGTGTAGCAACCGTGGCGGAGGCTGTTTATATCGTTCAGCCCGTGGCGTCTGTTCGTCTCGCTGCGACGCACCACACGCTGGTCCTCGAACACTCGCCTCCCGATTTGAACGTTCTCAACGCCACCTTCCTGATCTAACGCCTCTCTATCGTTGTGTCTTTTTCGCAGCGCGGAAATGTGCTGCGTGACCAATGGTCATGACGCCTTCTCTGCGAAGGCCAATGAGGAGAACAGGATGAAGAACAAATACATACGTTTCGTTTTTGCGGTGGCATCTCTCAGCGAGGGGCTGCGGATCGCGCAGGCTTCGGGACACGGGCCCGTATTTGGATTGGCTACACCCACGAATCCAAAGGGTGGCTTCAGTTTCGATACCAGTCTGATGGGCAGGTACGGAGATGGCGGCGGAACAATGTTCCGAGCCACGCTAGGGTATGGCATCACGGAAGACTTCAAGGTGTCGATCTCGGCCCCCCTGCTCTTCCAGACCGAGCCGTTCACGCCGGCACGCGTCGCGCCTTTCACGCCGATGGGCGGAGATTTTGAAGGCCTGGCGATCTGGCGTTTTCACCGGCAAGACACAGGTGTGGGATCCCGGTTTGAAACCGCAGCCATCGGCGGTGTGCTCGTTCCCGGTGCTCAGGGCGCAAGCGGACCCACCCGGGGCCTGCATAGCGGCCCCGGCGCTCTCGCTGGAATTGTTACGGGCGTTGCCTCCCGTAGTCACTACGCCTGGGCTGGCGTGAGCTATCAGCGATACACCGAGTCCCAGTATGACCGCAAACCCGATGTGCTCTACTATAGCGCGGTGTATGCTTACCGCCCTCCGTCATGGCGTACCGATACGGGCTGGGATTGGCGCATCTTCGGCGAACTAACCGGCGAGCGCGCCGGCACGCTCCAGCGCGCCGGCATCAACTTGCCCGGCAGCGGCAGCCATCAAGTTTTCATAGGACCCACCACGCTTGGCGTGTACAAGAACTACGCCGTTTCGGCGGGCCTGCAGGTTCCGGTGTATCGCGATGTGAGCCCCATCTATCCGCGAGAACGGGTGCGATTTTCCGTCAACTTTTCATATTTCTTCTAAGGAACATCATCATATGAAACGAATCTCTTCTCTGTTGTCGCTCACTCTTCTATTGGGCCTGCCCCAGTTGCGGGCCGAGTTCTTGCAAATGGACCTGTCCATCTTCGGCATGGATTGAATGACGTGCGCCTACGCCGTGCGCGGGGCTCTCAAGAAATTTCCTGGTGTCGACTCGGTGGATGTCAGTCTCAACAAGGGTCTGGCCACCGTCACGCTCAAGCCAGGCAACACCGTCAAGCCGCGGGACTTTTGGGAAGCCGTGCGCAGGAATGGATTTACTCCCAAGGAAACGCGAGTGGTTGTGCGCGGCGAGCTGATCGGCGGCTCCCAGTTCCAGGTGGCTGTAACGAATCAAACCCTGGAATTGCAGGGCGATCCCAAAATCCTTGCCGAGGCCAGCTCACAGAACGGCAAACCCGTCATCATCGAAGGCACTCTGACGCCCGGCAAGGATGTGAAGACCCCCGTGCCTCTGAAAGTGCGATCCATCCGGCCGGGGACGTGAGGAAGATCGGCATGACAGCAACGAAACCCAACGGACTGCTCAGCTACCTGTCTCTCTTCACATCGTTTGGTACGCTCCTCTGCTGCGCTCTGCCATCGCTCCTGGTCCTATTTGGGCTAGGGGCGACGGTCGCATCGTTCTTGTCCGCGGCGCCATGGCTGATAACCCTCTCTCATCACAAGAATTGGGTTTTCGCAATTTCCGGCGCGCTCATCGCCGGAAACTTCGTCTATGTGTACGTACTCGGACCAAGATTGCGGGCCCGGGCACTTGGGTGCTCCCTGGATGACCCGCGCGCGTGTGAGCTAGCCAGCCGGCTGAGCCGCCTTATCCTCTGGATCTCAGCCGCCATCTATGTTGCCGGGTTTTTCAGTGCGTATGTCCTCGGCCCCCTGCTCGTTCGTTTCGGTTAGCGGCGCGCGTTTGCATCGGTAGAGGCCGCAGCCCATGAGTCGATCGCCAGCATCTATGTGGGCG
>JALYHQ010000083.1 GCA_030776455.1 Acidobacteriota bacterium
CCAGCGTTTTGTCCAACAGCTCATCGATGCGCTTTTGGAACTGCTTGCCTTCCCACTCGAACGTCACGTGCTGGTTGGTTACCGCCACGATTTTCCAGGGGCCGATCTTGTCGCCCGGATGGTAGCCCTTCTGCGGTCCGCCCGGCCGCTCGCTCAGCAGCACCGTGGGCGGCTCGCCATCCCACAACATCACGCCTCGCGCAGCCGGAAACGCCGGGACTGGCGGAGGGGGCGGCGGAGGCGCCGGTGGATCGGGAATCTCCTGGGAGTTTCGATCCCTGGAAAACAGGTTGTTCACGGCGACCACCAGATAATTCGACGCTTGCAATTTCTGTGCCTTGGGCAACGCCGCCAGCGCGGGCGCGGGAGTCGATTGCAGTTTTCTTCCCAGCACCGCCACTTCATGCGCCTTCATCTGCAGGTACTGTTGCCGGAATCGCCAGCAAACCAGACCCAGCAGCGCCAGCAGCGCCAGGTTGAGGAGGATCAACTTTTTCGTCACGGCTCGAATCCCTCCTTTCGAACTTTGCCGGCCACCAGGCCGCGCGGCACAATTCCGGAGATAGTCAGCCGAACCGGCATGATCTTGGTCTTCAGGTTCGCCGCCCCCAGCCGGATCTCGCTGGTGGCTACCAAGTCGGGCAGCTCGCTCAGGCTGGCCAGAAAATTGACCACGCTTTCGATGCGGCAATCCGTCGCCACCGTCACGCTGACTTCCCCGTAGGCGTCGCCAAACAGTTTCGGCTGGCCCAGATCCTGCGGACGGACATCCAGCGGCGGCGTCTGCGTTACCGCCACCTTGCGGATGATCTGCAGCAGCTTTTCCTTCGCCTGCGCCGCGGTGTCGGCCTGGATCAGTCCTTTTTCACGCTCGCCTAGCTGGGCCATGGCCTGCTTCAGCGCCGCTTCCTTGCCGGCTACGGTGGCCGCGGTTTTGCGAAGGTCGGCGAGCCGCTTCTCGGCCCGCTCCACGGTATCCACCGGCGCGATCACTGCCGCTTTCGACGAGCTTGACGATCCCGCCAGCCATACCGCCAGCCAGACCGCCAGTGCGCCGCCTAGAATCATCAGCGCCCGCTTGTCGCGCTCGCCGATGGTCACTTGCCCACCCCTTCTCGCGATGCCCGAATCGTGAAAACTTCCCCGCTGCCCGCACGCGTCGGGGGAACCAGAAAATCCGATCCCTTGAATTGCTTCGATCCATCCAGCAGCTTCAGCAAACCGTCCGCCTGCGGCGTTTCGCCGGAGAGCACCAGCGCCGTGCGAGTCATCTGCAATCCGTTCACCCAGGTGGGCGGATTCAGCATCTTGGTGAGCTCATTCAGCGCGTCCAGGTCTTCGCTGGAGCGGCGCCGGAACACGTCCAGCTGCGCCGCGCGTGTTTCCGAGGTAGCGGTCAAGGCCTGTAGCACCGCGGCCTTGCCGGCCTGCGGCTGCAGCTTGCGAATCTCGCTCTCCAGATCCGTCAGATAGCGCCCTTGCTCCACCTTGGACCATGCGGCCATGGATCCCAGTACGCCCAGAATCAGCGCCGTGAGCACGGCCGGCGCAATCCACCGGGCGCGCGAGCTGGTCTGCCTCTGTGCCGCGGGCAGCAGATTCAGGCGCAGCGAAAGTAACCGGCACGACGCGGCGAGGGCCGCGGCATAGGGCAGCGCCGAACGCACCGGATCGCGATCGGCGGGTTCAGCTACCGGCTGGGGCAGAACCTGCTCGAAGGCCATCGGCTCGGTATCCGGTTCCAGCCGCAGCTCGGCCAGCGCCAACGAGCGCAGCCGCTCCGGGGATGCGTCCAGCCGCACCGAAAACATGCCGCGCTCGGGACTTTCGCCGTAAGCTTCCAGCTCTCCGCCGTCCTGGCCCCCCAAGGCGACGAACCCCGCATGCGGCGGCAGGCTGAGCAGCCGCACCGCGGAATACATGCTGACCGCGGAAAATGTGAACGCGCCGATCTTAACGCCCGCTTCGATGAAAAGGCTCACATAGCGATCCACCGCGTCCCGGCGCGCGATGCCTACCAGCACCATGGGTGTGTTGCCCAGCCGCGCCCAGTCATACGCCGCCTCTTCCTCGGGATAGGGATGTAGCGAATCGATCTGGTACGCCAGCGCCGCCGGCACGTCCTTGTTTGCCACTCCCGGCAGCGGCACCTGCCTCACAATCACTTCATCGCGCGGCAGCAGCACGCTCGCCGCCAGGTGGCGCACGCCGAGCTTCTTCAAGAACGCGTTGTACGTCGCGCCCCATTCGGCGGCAGGCAATTCACGGAAACGGTGAAGTGTCAGCTCGCCGAGAATCTTGGCGCCGTTGGGACGAACTCGCGCCACGGTGACGTTGAGGTCATCGCGTCCGATTTCGATCCCGACGCCGGTTCCCACGGCCAGCCAGGTTTTGAGTTGTGCGGCGGTCATCGGTTTTGAAATGCGTTGTCGTACCAGCGCAGGACGTGATAGGGCGGATTGTATTCGGGACCGAGAAACTTGATGCTGGCCGCTACGGAGCGCTCCAGGTCCGACGGCGTTCCGTTACCGCGCCGCAGGCGCGCGGTGGCTCGCAGAGTTGCGATCGAGCTGGTGGTCAGCGACAGTCGCGAAAACCCGGGTCCGCTGTCTCGAAAGGCAGCCAGTTGATCCATGGAAGTGATCGGCGTCCGGCTGCGAAACGCAACGATTCCGGCCACCGCCGCGGGCGGCAGTCCTACCGCCGCCAGCAGCGCGGGAGAGGCCGTATTCACGTTAAATCCAGAGGTTACGCCGAACACGGACACACAATCCTTTAGCCCTGGCCGAGCCACGGGGCGGCCCTGCGCATCGCGTCCGTAGCCTCCGTAAAATAGTTCCGGCGTCATTCCTCGCACCAGTAGCAATTCCTCAATCTCTTCAAAAGACGCATGCCGGGGCTGAAAAGACGAAGTGGGAGAAAGGATTGGGTTTGCGGCGGGTCCAGGGGTCCGCCAGTCGACGATTCCGGCCGCGATGGCCTGCGCCTGATCGGGCCGCGCTCCCACGGCCACCAGCAGACTGGTCAGCTCCCCGGCATCCGCCTCATTCACGCTCATCCGCGAAGGCTCGGGAATGATCTCCACCTGAGCTTCTCCGCTGGCATAGACGAACCGCAAAACCGGTGTGCCGGCCGACCAATACTTCGTCGATCCATCGGGATTTCGATATCGCTGGCCCCAGTCGATCCACAACAGCGCCCGGTCAATGGAGCCGGTGGCCAGGTAGTAGGCGCGCAACCCATCCTCGGCGGTGGCCATGCGCTCGGTTTCCCCGCGCACCGTGGTGGCAAGCGTCAGCGAGATGGCAGCCAGCGCCGCCGTCAGCCACAACACCGCCAGCAACGCACTCCCCCGTTGTAGGGCGGGGCCCCCGCCCCGCAGCCGGCCCCCCGGCCGGCTCCGTTTTCTAATTCGCATACTGCCCCAGCGGATCCCGGGTCACGTGGACCGGCATGGTCAGAGTGACCCATTGCAGTTTCGCCGCGTCCGGATCGAGCGGCGCCATTTCAATCCGCACCGCGTTCGGTAGCACCGCCTTCTTCCACTCCGTCATCCAGCGCGTGATGGGCGGATCCACCAGCTGCTCCCGAAAACTGAAGCGGCAATACGCCAGCCGGTCCGCCAACACGAACGATCCCGGCCCCGCCTGCACCGGGACGAATTGCGCCACCGGCGCACCATCCGGGCCCGGAGCAACGCCGCGGCACAGCAGACCCGTGGAACGGGGACCCGAGTACAGCAGCTCATTCACCACCAGGCGCACGCCTTCGCCGTTGTCGCTGGGAACCACTTGATACTCGAGAATCCGGGCATAGCCGCGCGCGCCTTCCTGTATCGAATAACTGGAGACGAACCGCATGGTCCGCGGCTCGCCCTGAAAGAACGCGACGCGCGCCGCGGGCCCATCGCCGCCGCCCATGCACTCCGCGCGCACCGGCATAAGGCCGGCCACCTGCTGCTCGAGTATGCGCTCCACCGCAGCCACTTTGCGATTGGACATCAGCCGCGTATCCGCCTTCTCCATCGCGTTCAACGACACTCGCAGGGCCACCATAATGCCCGCGGCCAGCATACCCAGCAGCGTCATGGAGATCAGCAACTCCATCAGGGTGAAGCCGCGTTGCGCTTTTCGTTTCATTGCGCCGGCCCCTGTGAGCGCCGGAAACCTTCCAGCGTGAAGTTGCGCCGCTTGCCGTCGCTGACCCACCAGACCTGCAGCTCCACGCGCTCCAGGAAGGCCGAGCCTGGGGGCGCGCCTTCAGGCGTTTCAAACGGCGTTATGCGCGCGGTCCAGCCCATTTCCCTGCCCGCGCTGACGACGGTGTCCCACACGCCCTCTACCGGCACGCCTTTCGGCAGCCCGCGAACGATCAACAGCTCGTCCATCTTTTGTTTGGCCAGCAGCGCCGCGCGATCATGCTCAGTCAGCCGCACGGTGTTATGCATCGACAGCGAGATGGCCGCCAAAACACCCGTCACGGCGATGCCCATGATGAGCGTCGCCACCATCACTTCCAGCAGCGTAAATCCACGCGTCTGCTTCATTCGGAGCCTTTCGCGGGCGATTCAACGCGCGGCACGCCCGTGATGGGATCCACTGACACCACCCGCTGCGCTCCGCGCCGGTTGACCAGCCGCACGCCGAAGCGCGGCGTGGTTCCGCCCGGGAAGATCGCGAAAGTTCGAACCAGCTCTACGTCCGCCCCCGGAATATCGGACAAGCTGGGGAGTACGTCGACGATACGCACGCCTTCGGGAAGGTCCAGCTTCTTCTCATAACCGGCTTCGGTGGAGCGCAACCACAGCGCGTTGTCAGCCTTGGAAATGGTGATCTCCACCACGGACTGCCGCCGCTCCGCCCGATTCAGCCCCGCATTGAGAAACTGCACCACGGACCGTGTGGCCTGGCTCAACCGCATGGAATCGATGCCGGAAACCACGGCCGGAAAGCTGATGCCGGCGATCAGCGCCATGATCGCCACCACCACCATCATCTCGATCAGCGTGACGCCGCGGCGGTTTCTATTTGTTGTTCCAGCTGACGATGTCGGCATTGATCCCCTCGCCGCCTGGCTGCCCGTCGGCCCCGTAGCTGATGATGTCGGGGTCATCGCCGTGCTCGCCGGGGAAACGGTAAATGTAGGGGTGTCCCCAGGGGTCCGGCTCCAGTTCTTTCTGCGTGTACGGGCCTTGCCAGTTGTTCACGGTTTCCGGCTTCGCTCGCAATGCCGCCAGGCCTTGCTCGCTGGTGGGATACACGCCGGTATCCAGCTTGTATGTTCCAAGCGCGGTCAGGTACTGGTTGATCTGGGTGCGAGCCGCGGTCCTTTTCGCCTTGTCGGCTTGGCCCATCATTCGCGGCAGCACCAATGCCGCGAACAACGCGATGATGGTTACCACCACCAGCATTTCGATCAGCGTCACACCGGCTTGGGTTCTCTTGCGCCGTTTGGTTGGCATGCTCTCTCCTAAACCGCCACGTCGTTGATGCTGGTGATGGCCAGCAGAATACTCAGAATCAGTGTCCCCACGATCAACCCCATGACCAGAATCACGATCGGTTCGAACAGTGACGTGAAGCGTTTGATGGCCGCGCGTGTGTCCGTTTCGTAGATCTCCGCCATGCGATTGAACATCTGATCGATGTGCCCCGTTTCTTCACCCACGCTGATTAAGTGGGCGGCCAGCGGTGGAAACTGTCCCGCTTTGCGCATCGGTCCCGCGAGTCCCTCGCCGCGCTTCACGCCCAGCGACACGATCTCGAGCGAATTCGAGATCAGCCGGTTGTTCAGCGTCGCCGCGGCGATCCCGATGGATTGCACCAGGGGCACGCTGTTGGACACCAGCGTTCCCATGGCGCGCGCGAACCGCGACGTTTCGGCCTTGCGCAGAGCGTCGCCCAGCACCGGGATTTTCAGGCGCAGCGTGTCCCACCACAAGCGCCCGGCAGCCGTCCGGATATAGAACTGCGCCGCCACAATGAATGTCACCAGCCCGATCAACCCAATCCAGCCGTAGGTATTCAGAAGGTGGCTGGTCTCCACCAGCATCTTGGTGGGCAGGGGCATCTCCATGCGCGATTGCTCGAACACGCTGGCAAACCGGGGCACCACGAAATTCATCAGGATCAGGATGGACCCGGTGCCGACCAGCGCCAGCAGGCACGGATACACCATCGACGAGACGATGTAACTCCGCAAATCGTCGCGCGTGCGCTCGAATTCCGAGAGTCGCTCGAACACCGCCGCCAGCGATCCGCTGGCCTCGCCCGCCCGCACCATGTTGATGAATAGTTCGCTGAAATACTCGGGATGCGTGTGCAAGCTGTCGGCCAGCGACTTGCCGCCCTTCACCACGCGTAGCACGTCCAACACGATGAATCGGAATCCCGACCCTTCGGTGAGTTCGCCCGTGATGGCCAGCGCGCGATCCAGCGGGACGCCTGCATTGAGCAGCGTCGAGAGTTCCTGCGTGAACAGCAGCACGCTCCGCCGCTTGCCGCGCGAGAACGTGGGCAGCTTCAGGTCCCAGCCCTTCTTGGGCTCGATCCCGACATAGACCGGCGTCAGGCCTTGCCGGCGCAGCTCTTGCGCCACCCAGCGATCGGTCTCGGCATGGATGGTGCCGGTCCGGAGCTTGCCATCCGATGCCACCGCTTTGAAGTGAAAGCCGGTCATCAGAATTCCTGGGTCACTCGCATCACTTCATCCGCCGTGGTCATGCCTAACCCGACTTTCATCCAGCCGTCCTCGCGCAGGTTACGCATGCCGTGGCGGCGCGCGGCATCCGTGATGGTCTGGGCATCCTCATTCCGCATAATCATCTTGCGCAGCTCGTCATTCAATTCCATCAACTCGAAGATGCCTTTGCGGCCGGTATAGCCGGATCCGAAACACGCGTCGCATCCGCGGCCGCGCCAGGATTCCACTTCCTGCCCGTCCGGCGCCATCCGCATCCCGGCGCGCTCCTTGCACTTGGAGCAAATCGTGCGCACCAAACGTTGCGCCAGTACCGCCACCAGCGACGATGTGATCAGGTAGTTTTCCACGCCCATGTCGGTCAGCCGGGTAATGGCGCTAGGCGCGTCATTGGTGTGCAGGGTGGAGTAGACGAAGTGTCCGGTGAGTGACGACCGGATAGCCACATCGGCGGTCTCGCGGTCGCGGATTTCGCCGACCATGATGACATCTGGATCCTGACGCACGATGTGCCGCAGGCCCGAGGCGAACGTCAGTCCGATTTGCGGATTGACGTGGATCTGGTTGATACCGTCCATCTGGTACTCCACCGGATCCTCGATGGTGATGATCTTCTTGTCGCTTTGATTGATCCGTTTCAAAGCGGAATAGAGCGTGGTGGATTTGCCGCTTCCGGTGGGGCCGGTTACCAGAAAGATCCCGTGCGGCAGCGAGGTGTAGTATTCCATGCGCTCGAGCATGTGCTCGTCGAACCCCAGCCGCCGCAGATCGTAGAAGTCTCCGGCAGAGCGATCCAGCAAGCGCATGACGACGCTCTCGCCATAAAGCGTGGGCAGCGTGGAAACGCGCAAGTCTACTTCGCGGCCCATGGTCTTGATCTTGATGCGGCCATCCTGGGGGAGCCGGCGCTCGGCGATGTTCAACTTGGCCATCAGCTTGACGCGCGAGATCATGGCGGCTTTCATTTCGCGCGGCGGCGCTTCCTGGTCATACAGAACGCCATCGATTCGAAACCGGATGCGAAACACCTTCTCGAAAGGCTCCAGATGAATATCGCTGGCGCGCTTCTCGACGGCCAGGGCGATGATGGCGTTCACCAGCCGGATCACCGGCGCTTCACTGGCCATGTCGCGCAGGTGTTCGAGATCCTCGGAGGCCTGGGCTTCATTGGCGTCCACGTCGCCTTCCGGCCGCGCGATGTCGCCGTAATACTTGTCGATGGCGTCCAGGATCTCTTGCTCGGCCGCCAGCACAGGCGATACTTTTAACCCGGTGGTATTGCGAACGGCCGCCAGCGTTTCGACGTCCAGCGGATCGGCCATCGCGAGTGTGATGGTGTGATCCTCGCGACCCACCGGCATGCACCGGAACTGGCGCAGGAACCGGGGCGACAGGGATTCGGTTTCCGGCGACACCGGAGGCGGACCGTCGATGGTCACCAGCGCCAGCTTCAACTGTTCGGATAGCGCCGCCAACACATCGCGCATGGCCACGAAGCCCATGTCGACCAGCGTCTTGCCGATCTTGTCGCCGCGCTCCTTCTGCAGCTCGAGCGCCTTCTCCAGGTCCTCGGAACTAATCAGGCCCTTTCCGAGCAGGATCTCGCCCAGCCGCATCGCGCTAGAACTCTTCCATGGTCACGGCACTGGCCAGTCCGGCTTTGTCGGAGCGCAGCGCGAGCAGCGTCTTCTTGGGAGCATGCATCACGATCTGCGCCGGCAGCCCCGACGTGGTTTCACCCCGCCATATCAGCAGGGACAGCCCCAGCGTGATCTGCTCGTCTGGAGGCACCGTATCGAGCGATGCGGCGATGGAGATGAGCAGTTCACGCATGGCTTCTTTCAGCCGGGGCAGACGCTGCACCTTCTTGGTATGTGTGCGGATGGCCTCGTCCCTGGTGATTTCCGGATGGAAGGGCGTGATGCCGCCCGAGGGCGCCAGATCGATCTCGCCTGTGAACACCGCCCCATAACCGCCGATGTACAGCCCTTGCGTCAGGCCTACCAGGTTCGCCCGATCATCCGGCCACACGCCCAGCAGACCCTTATCCAGGTTCTTTTCTGCATCCGCGATGATGGCTCGGCTGACCTTCGATTTATCCCCGGCGGGCACGCTTGCTGCCGAGCCCGCCAGCAGCGTCGCGATCGCCAGCCAGTGCGTCATTGCCGGACCTCTGACCCGCCGGCGTCATTGCTGGCTACCATTAAGCGGCCCATCTGCTTGGCGTAATACTTGACGGTCTCTTGCGCGGCCATCAAATCCGATCGGCGCTGGAAGTCATAACGCTTCTCGGCCGCGGCTAGCATCCGCGCCGTTTCCTGCGACTGGCGCTGCTCGCTGGCGGCTACCGACCGGGCCACCGCGGAATCCACGCGCCGCGCGACCTCGTCCTGAATCCGCTGTTCGATCTTGGCTTGATCCACGCCCGTCGAGTTCACCACTACCGGCCGCATCCAGCCATGCGCCAGAATCGCGCAGGCCACCAGCGCCGCCGACGCGAACCCCATCGCGGGACCGGAGCGCCACAACAATTGCCACCAGCGCGGCTCGAACACCTTGTCCGATACGAACGCGATCCGCTGCGGCACTTCTTCATCCGGCAGCGAAGCCAGCGCCGTGTGCGTGAACCGCAGACGGTCCAGTTCCTCGCGGCAATCCGCGCACGCGGCCACGTGGCCTTCCACCGAGCCCTTTTCGCGCGAGTCCGTTTCACCCAGCGCGTATGCCTTCAAATCCACCGTCGAGCAGCCCATACTTAGAGTCCCTCCCGCATCTTCACTGGAGCCAGAATGTCTTTCAGAAGATCGAGCGCCGTGTACAGCCGCGACTTCACGGTCGATACCGGGCAACTTAGGATCTCCGCCATCTCTTCGAACTTGAACCCCTGATAGACCTTCAGAAGCACCGCCTCACGCTGGTCCTCGCTCAACCGGCCCAGCGCCGATTGCACCGCCAGCGACAACTCCACCGGAAACATCCGGCCGCCGGAGCTATCGCCGCGTTCGGGCGGCAATTCCGCGTCGGGCCGGTTCTTTCGTAGCAGCGAATACGCCTCATTGTGTGCGATCCGGAACAGCCAGCTTGCGAACTTCCCCGGATCCTCAAGCTTCCGCAGGTTCTGATAAGCCTTCAAAAATACATCCTGGCTGAGGTCCAGCGCGTCTTCGCGCTCGCCCACCAGGCGATAGAGATAATTGAAGATACGCCTCTCCCAACGAGACACGAGGACGTTGTAGGCGTCCACCTGCCCCCGTCGCGCCTTCGCGATCAGGTCGCGGTCCTCAACCTCCCGAAATATCAAATTTCGGCTCCGTTTCTAAAGACGCACCCCGTGTGGAAAAAGTCGGATGCGGATAAGACTATGGTACGGCAGAGGTGGGGCAGGCGGTTCGCCTGCCGAGCAAACCATGCCCTGCCGGCGAACTAAACTAGAGGCTTGTCCTCCGCCGTCAAGATCGAATTCGCCGGCCAGCGCAAGATCCGCGACCGCAACAAGCTCCACTACCGCCTGTCCCACTGGCCCATCTGGATCTTCGTCTTCTACCTCGCTCCCGGCCCGGTCACCTTCCGCCTGTTCGCGCACGGGTTTGATACCCAGATGGCGCTCTGGCTCGGCATCGTAATCCTCGGCACCGGGATCGCCGGACTCTTTGGCAAGCTACCCGGCGTTGAGCCCAAACCATACATCATCCGATTCACAGAGGACCGGCCCAATCCGATCTACCGGCGCGTCTGCTACACGCTGGCCTGGAGCGAGCTGGTGACGTACGCGGTGCTGAACATCGCCGGTCTCGAGGAGGCGCTCTTCACGGGCACGTGGCGGCTACAGCAAATCTATCAAGCGGCGTACTTTCCGATCGCCGGAACCATCTGGACGCTCGGCGCCCTGGGCCTGCTTCCGCGCGTACAGCGCTCCACCAAGGGCGAAGGCACTGAGCGCCGCTATTTCTATGGAACCGTCTGGGCCGTGTGCTTCGCGCAGCCGGTTCTCGGTCTGCTGTGGATCGCGCTGCCGCGTTCGCGCGCTGGCGATGCTCTGAAGCTGGCGATCTTTCTCGGGATCCTGGCCTTCTTCGGATATCTGGCAAAGCGCGGAACCTTGCCCCGGACGCGCAAGATTGTTCCAGGCGAACTGGCTGTTTCCGATTGATCGCCGCCTTCCTGACCGTGGCTGCGATCCTCGCCGCGGGGCTGCTGTATCAGGCCATCGGACTCCTCCGTGACCGCAGACGCTATCGGCCCAGCGGCCGGATGATCGACATCGGCGGCCGCCGTCTGCATGTTCACGAGACAGGAACGGTTGGTCCCACCGTCGTCCTGGAGGCCGGCATCGCGGCGACATCGTTGAGCTGGGCGCTGGTGCAGCCGCGCATTGCGGAATTCGCGCGGGTGGTGAGTTATGATCGCGCCGGGCTGGGCTGGAGCGACGCATCGGACCGAGCTTGCACTCCGTCGCAGCTTTCCCGTGACCTGCACACGGCGCTGGCCGGTGGCCAGATCCCGCCACCCTACATTTTGGTGGCGCACTCCTTCGGCGGCTTGGTAGCGCGCCGCTTCGCCGCCGATTATCCCGAACTCACCGCCGGACTCGTACTGGTGGACCCGCTGCATCCGTCCGAATGGGACCAACCGACTGAACAGCAGCTAGCCACGCTGGCACGCGGCGCTCGGCTCTCGCGGCGCGGCGCGCTGCTGGCCCGCTTAGGCGTGGTCCGCTTGAGTCTGGAGCTCCTCACTCGAGGACAGCGATTCCTTCCCAAGCTCGCAGCACGCGCGTCGAGCGGACGCGGAGCCGGCGTCACGCAGAGGCTCGCGGCCGAAGTGGGTAAACTGCCGCGCGAAGTCTGGCCGCACGTGGCATCGCACTGGTCCAACGCGAAGTCATTCCAGTCGATGGCCCGCTACCTGGAAGGCCTGCCTGAAAGCTCGGCCGAAATGATCCACGCCGAGCCGCTGGAGGGTGTGCCGGTGATTCTCATTACGGCTGCCGATTGTCCCGAGGCGCGGCGCAATTCGTCAAGCATCGCAACGAACGCCATCCACATCGTCGCCGCCGGAAGCGGACACTGGATCCAACTCGACGAACCGGGCTTGATTGTCGAAGCCGTGCGCCGGCTGACGGCTACTTAAGCAGCTCCGTGGTCAGCTTGGCGCCGCCCATCGAAGCCATCACAGCTTCCATCTTCACCACCTTGCGCGAGCTCTTGTCCACCCACACCGTCATCGAGTCGGCGCCGCCGTCCACGGGCTTCACCTCTGCCTTAAAGGCGTCGAAAGTGCCGGCGGGCACGGTGACGGACTCCGACCCGGTGACGTTCAGCCGCTGGACCTTGGGCTTCTGCTTCTGCAGATCGAAGTTGCGGAACATGGTGGTGTAGCCTTCCGCCAGCGGAAGCGTGGCGATCACCTGGGCGGCGCCCGGGGAATCGCCGAAAATCGGACCACCGACGTCCACCGACACGGGCTTCTCCTGAGTGCCCATTTTCATCATGCCGGTGGCCTTGTTGTCCTTAAACTCGAACTGGATCGACACGTTTCCCTGATTAACGGTGCGTTTCAGCAGGAAAAGCGTGCCCTTCTCCAGAACGGAGCTGTCCTTGGCTTCGCCCATGGGCGTACTGGCGGTATCGGTAACCACCCAATGGCCGTCCTCCTCCTTCACTTCCGAGGAAGATTCAAGGGCCATCGATTGCGCACCCATTTGGAGATTGACCTTATACTTCTCGGTGCCCGAAAGCAGAGGGAAGGCGGGCTTAGGCGCACCCACGGAAGCGGAATCCACTGCTTTTGCCAGCGTGACAGTCTTGGGATCCACCGTGATCTCCCTCAACCGCTGGGTTACTTCCGGCGTCGCGCCTTCCTGATAGCGTCCACCCAGATACTTCGCCAGGAACTTCTCGGCAGCCGCGAAGGTGGCCATGTTATTCACGGGGCGCTGGAAGCCGTGGCCTTCATCGGGAGCCACAATGTATTCCACCGGGAAGCCGCGCTCGCGCAGCGCGATCACGATCTGGTCCGCTTCGCGCTTATTGACGCGGGGATCGTTGGCGCCCTGCACCACCATCAGCGGAGTCTTGATTTTGGCCGCGGAATTGAGCGGCGACTGGCGCTCCAGCTGCTTCTTGCCTTCGGGCGTGGTAGGGTCACCCATGCGGACGTGGAACATCTTGCGTCCGGCTTCCCAATAGGGCGGGATGGAATCGAGCAGCGTGATGAGATTCGAGGGCGCCACAATGGCCACCGCGGCGGCGTACGTGTCCGGGGTGAACGCCACGCCGGCGAGGGTCGCGTAGCCTCCGTAGGATCCGCCCATAATGCCGATCCGCTTGGGATCGGCAATGCCGTTGTCGATCAGATATTTTGCGCCCCAGGTGACGTCGTCCTGCATCTTTTCGCCCCACTGGAGGTTACCGGCGTTCAAGAACTTCTTTCCGTAGCCGGTGGAGGAACGAAAGTTAGGCGCCAGCACGGCGTATCCGCGATTGGCCAGAAACTGGGCGAAGCCATTGTAGCCCCAGACATCGCGGGCCCAAGGACCGCCATGCGGCAAGATGATTACCGGCAGATTCTTGTGCGGTACACCCTTTGGAAGGGTGAGGTAAGCCGGAATGGTCAAGCCGTCCGACGACGGGTAACGCACGCTTTCCATGGAGGCCATGGCATCGCGCGGAAGCTTTTCCCGGACGCGGTATTGCAGGGCCAGTTTGCGGCTCTTGCGGTCAAAGAGCCAGCTTTCGCCGGGCTCGGTGTCGCTGCGGGCGGAAATCAGCCAGACGTTTTCGTCCTTGGTGTGGGACCCGAAGCTCAATTCCTTGCCGGGCAGCTTGCCGGTCAAGAAGCGATAGTCCGCTTCATAGGCTTTGTTCTTCCAGTTGATGCGGCGGCGATCGTCGATGTACTGCGTGGCGACTATCTCGTCGGTGAGGTCTGAGAAAATGGCGCCGCCGAAATCCACGTGCTTCAGCGGATCGGACTCCACGCTCTCTGTCTTTCCGGTAGCGGGATCGAGCAGCGCGAGTTCCACCAGATCGTTGTCCCCTTTATTGGTCTCAAGGTAGACGCGCTTGTTTTCCTTGTCGAACCGGACCGGATCGCAGCTTTCGAGAACGTCGCAGGAGTAGATCTTGGTGAATTTATCCGGGTCGACGCGAAGAATTTCCGTGTCGCCGTTGTCGGCTGCGCGGGCGGCCAGGCGCAGCTGCTCTTTATTGTCGAAGATCCAGGCAACTACGCGATCGGTATTCTTGCGCAGCAGCGTGCGCTCGCCGGTTGAGATTTTCAAGCGGTAAAGGTCGTGCCAGGCCTTGTCGCGGTCGTTCAATCCGATGTAGAGAGTGTCGGGATCGTTGCGCGGAATGGAAAATATCTGCACGCGCACGCCCTTGAGATCGGTGAGATTGCGCGCTGCGGGAACATCGGCGCCGGCGGCGGGCTTAACGGCGGGGTCCACCGCGTACACGTTGAAATTCTCGTCGCCGCCTTGATCCTGCACATAGAGGATGTACTTGCTGTCGCGGCTCCAGAAGAATTGCGGGATGGGGCGTTTTGTATCGGCAGTGATGGGCCGGGCGGCGGAAAAAGGTTCCTCGGTGCGCTTCACCCAGATGTTGCGAGTGTTCTTGTAGGGCTTGGAGAAAGCGATGAATGCGCCGTCGGGCGAGATCTGCGCGCCGCTGATTTCAGGGTCACCGAAGAACAGTTCGCGGTCGAGAAGCGGGGGCTGCTGGGCGAAGACAAGACCGCCGAAACCGAGCAAAAGGCACAGGGAGAGTAAGAATCGATTCATAGATGTTTCCTGGGGGAACTGCTTAAAGTTTATCATGCTAACCTGGTGGTTTGAACAGAATCCGTACCGCCGTCGTGGGCGTGGGCGCCTTCGGCCGTAACCATCTGCGCGTCCTTCGCCAGCTTCCCGATGCCGAGCTTACGGCGATCGTGGATACCGATCCAGCGCGGGCCGCGGCCGCTGCCGGCGAGTTTGGCGTCCCGTCGCTGGCGCTGTCGGAACTGGCCGGCAAGATCGACGCCGCGGTGGTGGCGGTTCCGACGCTGCATCACGCCGAGGTGGGCTGCGCGCTGCTGGATGCCGGGATCGACGTACTCATGGAAAAGCCCATCGCGGGCGACCTCGAGGCCGGACGGCGTCTGATGGAATCCGCCGAGCGGAACGGGCGCATCCTCCAGGTGGGACATCTGGAACGCTACAACCCGGCGGTCGCCGCGCTCACGAAGATGGTGCAGCATCCGCTGTTCTTCGAGATTCATCGGCTCAGCGTATTCAGCCCGCGCAGCCTGGACGTGGACGTGGTTCTGGATTTGATGATTCACGACCTCGACATTCTTCTGGCCCTGACCAATTCTCAGCCCAGCGAAATCCGCGCGGCGGGCATTCCGGTTCTCTCGGAGAAGGCCGACATCGCCAACGTTCGCCTGGAATTCCCGGACGGTTGCATCGCCAATCTCACCGCCAGCCGGGTCTCCACGGAGCGGGTGAGAAAGCTGCGCCTGTTCCAGCCGCACCAGTACATATCGCTCGATTACCAGCGCCAGGACGCGGTGGCTTTCACGGTTTCCGAGGATCGGCGCATCGGCTTCGAACAGCTTCCGGTAGTCAAGGATGAGCCTCTCAAGCTCGAGCTGGAAGCCTTCCTGCATTCAGCGGCTACACGCAAACCGCCACAGTGTTCCGGCGCCGAGGGGCTGCGCGCGCTGGAACTGGCGCTGGCTATCCTTGCTAAAATCGAAGAGCACACGAATTTAATCACCCGGCAATTACAGCCTCGCACCTAGAGCAACCACGGCCCTCCGGCCGGCGTCTTAACAGTTCCGTTCATGAACACCCAGGTGGATTCCGGTCCCGATCTCCTGCTGGACTGGCATAAGGTCCAGGAGCCACCGCACTATCTGCGGGCCGGCATCTGGTCGGTGGTGGTTCACCTTGTGCTGCTATCTTGCCTGGTGGCGCTGCTGGGGCTGGACTCGGGAATTCAATCCACTCCCACGCAAGTGGCGGTGAACATTCACAAGGCGGTCCCGCTGATCGCTCCGCCTCTGCAGTTGACTCAAAAGGAGCCCAACCGGGGAAAGATCAGCAAGGAAGTGAATGTGGAAGACCTGCAGGCCAAGCCTGGGAGGACGCCTTCCGCCCCCGCGCCACGCACTTTCCATCCGCCCCCGCCGGTGCCGAAACCTCCAGCGCCGCAACAGCAGGCCGCGCCGCGATTGGCCGAACCGCCCAAGCTGGAGGCTAGCGCAACGGCTCAGAAGCCCGCTCCGCCCGAAGCCGGCACGCCGAACGCTCCGCCTCCGCCTCAGATCCAGACCGAGGAAAAACCCAAACTGGCGTTCGAGACGCCGGGACAGCGGGGAACCTCGCCGGCAGCGGGCGGATCACTCTCGCGACTGACGCCGCCGAAGAATACGGTGGAAGAAGCCATTCGCAATGTTGCACGAGGGGGCGGCGCGCAGGGCGGCCTGGTAGTGGGGGATTTGGACCCGCCGCCGAGCATCGCCGAGTCGCTGCGGCGTCCTGCTACCACAGGCAGCATCAAGAGCTCCCTTGAGTTGCTGAGCGATCCTCAAGGCGTCGACTTCAAACCGTACTTGATCCAAGTTCTGGCCCGCGTTCGCCAGAACTGGTTGGCGGTAATTCCCGAGAGCGCCCGCATGGGCCGCCGCGGGCGCGTGACGGTGCAATTCGTGGTGGACCGGAGCGGGAGCGTCCCGAAACTGGTGATTGCGACGCCCTCGGGCGCGGATCCGCTGGACCGGGCTGCTGTGGCCGGGGTGAGCGCGTCGGTGCCGTTTCCGCCATTGCCGCAAGATTTCAAGGGATCCAGCGTGCGGCTGCAGTTTTCGTTTAAATACAACGTGCAGTAGTACTTGCGAGAACCTCTCCAGGTTTGAGAAAACGAAGCCACTCGCCGGCCGATCTGGTAATCTGCAAGGAACATGCGAGTCACATTGCTGTTTTTTGCACTATGCGCGGTGCTTTCGGCCCAGGCGGCGCCGGAGCCGATCACGATTGAGCAGGCGGTGCAGGAGGCGCTTGCCAACAACGCCAATCTGATCGCCGAGCGCATGAACGTGCCGCTGGCGGCGGCGCGGCTGGTGACGGCGCGGCTGCGGCCAAATCCGGTGCTGACGCTGGACGGCGACTATCTGGACGTTTTCGGCACGGGGTTCTCGCCGGCTAATGGCGCGGGTCCGGCGGAGGGCTCCGGCCGGGTGGATTTTGTGTTCGAAGGGCCGGGCAAGCGGGCGGGGAGGATTGCGGTGGCCGAACACGACCGTTCCGCGGCTGAAGCTAAACGTGCAGAACGCCATCCGGGGCGTTATTTTCGATGTCCAATCCGCGTTCGTGGACGTGCTGCTGGCCAAGGAAGCGCTGGCGCTGGCGGAGCAGAACCTGAAAGATCTGGACCAGCTCGTGGAAGAGGGCCGCAAGCGCGTCCAGGCCGGCGAGCTGTCGGCGGCCGACCTGTTGCGCACGCGCCTGGCGGCGATGCAGTTTCGCAATGACGCGGCGAACGCGGCGTCGCGATTGCATTCGACGCGGCACCGGCTGGAACTGGTGATGGGACGGCTCACGTTCGTACATGGATTCGACGTGAAGGGTACGCTGCGGCGCGATTCCGCTCGCGTGGAGATTCAGCCGCTGCGCAAACAGGCTCAGGAAATGCGGCCCGATATTCTGGCGCTGGTGCGCTCCCAGGCGCGTTCCACGGCGGATCTCAAACTGCAGCTGGCGCAGTCCAAAATCGACTATACCGTTGGAACGCAGTTTCACCGCCAGCAGAGCCCCACAGGCACGGGCAGTTCTCTGGGAGTGTTCCTGAGCATGCCGCTGCCGGTGTTTAACCGCAACCAGGGGGAGATAGAGAGAGCCCGCCTGGAATACCGGCAGCTGGAAGCGCGGCTCAGCGCGTTGCGCGCCTCAGTGGCCGCCGAAGTGGAAAGCTCCTATGAGCAGTACGCCATCGCGAGCACGATGCTCGGCAACCTGGAAACGGACATGCTGGAGCAGTCGCGGGAAGTGCGGCATACTGCCGAAGAATCCTACCGGGCGAAGAAAATTTCCCTGCTGGAGTTCCTGGACGCCCGGCGCGCCTACACCGACACCATGCAGAGCTATAACGACGCCCGGGCGAGCTACGCGCGCGCCTTGTACTCGATGGAGGCCGTGACCGGGCAGAGCGTCGCGGGCGGTTCGCGTAACCTTTTGCCGCCAGCGCGGTAATTGTTGCGAACGCGGGCGGCCGTTCGTCCGTATTCCTGACGGGCGAACATGAAATACGCATTGAGAACCCTTTGGAACGACCGCGGCTTTGCCGCGACGGCCGTGCTTAGCCTTGCGATCGGCATCGGCGCGAATACGGCGATTTTTTCGCTGGTGAGCGGCGTGCTTTTGCGGCCGCTGGATTTCCCCGACCCGCAGCGGCTGACAGCCATTTCCATTTCGACGCCGCAATTCCGCAACGGAGAACCGCTGCCCATCAATCTGGGTCAGCTCATGGAATGGCGCAAGCGCACGCAGTCGTTTGAAGGCATCGGCGCTTATCGCAACTCGACGGCGAGCCTCACCGGAGATGGACATCCGGAGTTGATTCCGGGAGCCCGAGTTTCTGCGAATTTTTTCGATGTCCTGGGCGTGCATTCGCGCATCGGGCGCTCGTTTCTGGAGCCGGAGGATCATTTTGGCCGGCACCAGGCGGTGATACTGGCCGATTCAATCTGGCGGCGCCGGTTCGGCGGAGATGCGTCTATCATTGGGCGCAAAATCGTAATGGGCGGCACGCCGCATATTGTAGTGGGAGTGCTGCCGCCGGGTTTCGAGTTTCCGAAGCAGCCGGGCGACAATGGGAAGCGCCTGAACGGACGCATGGAGATTTTCCGGCCGCTGGCGTATGAGCCCAGCGATGCGACGCCGCATGCGGGCGATTTGAACTATCAGGGCATTGCGCGCCTGCGTCCCGGCGTCTCGATTGAGCGCGCGCGCGCCGAGCTTACGGCCGCGGAAGCCGCTATTGACGCGTCGATCGGCGGCGAATCCTGGCATATCGTTCCGGTGCTGACGCCGCTGCAACAACAGGTGACCGGTGAGGTCCGGCAAAGCCTGGTGGTGCTGATGGCGGCGGTGGGGGCGGTGCTGCTGGTGCTGTGCGTCAACCTGGCGAATCTTTCGCTCTCGCGCGCAGCCGGTCGGTCTCGCGAGGCTGCCATCCGGACGGCGCTAGGCGCCACCCGCTGGCGTCTGGCGCGCCAATCACTGGCGGAATCGGGAGTGCTGGCCGCTCTAGGCGGCGGCCTCGGGGTGGTGTTCGCATATCTAGGATTAGAGCGGCTGCTGGCGGCCGCGCCGGTGGACCTGCCGCGGCTGCGCGAGGTCTCCGTGGATGGGCGCGTACTGGTTTTCGCGGTGGGTATTTCGGCGCTGACGGCGCTGCTATTCGGCCTTCTGCCCGCGCTGCGCAGCGCCGCCAGCGGGACGCCGTACGAGACGCTGAAATCCACCAGCTATGCCAGCGCCGGCGGCCCCGGCGGATTGCGTTTGCGGAACCTGCTGGTGGCGCTGGAAGTGGGTTTGTGCACAGCGCTGCTGGTCACGTCGGGACTGTTTCTCTCCAGCTTCGTTCGCCTGACCACCATTCCACGCGGCTTCGATATCCAGCGCATCCTGGCGGTGGATGTCGCGCTGCCGGGAGCGAAGTACGCGAAGGACGCCGATGTCAGCCGCTTCTTTGAGACGGTGCTAGGGCAAGCGCGGGCTCTGCCAGGGGTGGAATCGGCGGCCATTTCATCCTACCTGCCTTTGCAAGGCGAGAGCTGGGTGGATATCGTCAGAACCCAGAACGATCCGCGCCCGGAGGCCCAGCTCCCGAGTGCCAATCTGCGCTTCATCAGCCCCGGATATTTTCAGACGCTGCACATTCCCTTGCGAGCGGGACGCGATTTCGAACCAACAGACCGCAACCACCTTACCGCGATCGTCTCTCAGAGCCTCGCCCGCAAGCTCTGGCCGGACGCCGATCCGGTGGGCCGCAAGCTGATGGATATCGGCCAGATTCACGAGGTGGTGGGAGTTGTGGGCGACGCGCGCAGCACCAGCCTGGATCAAAAGCCGGTGGACATGCTGTATATCCCTCTATGGCAGCGGCCCCAAAATTCGTCCTCGATTCTGGTGCGCACGGCGATGGATCCGAAGGCGATTGCCGGGGCCTTGCGCGCGGCGGTCTGGAGTGCGGACAGCGATGTGCCGGTTCCGGAAGAGAGGACGCTGGAGCAGATCCTGTCGGAATCGGTCGCGCGGCGGCGGTTCCAGATGGCGCTGGTGCTGCTGTTCGCAGGTGCTGCGCTGGCCCTGGCAGCCTTCGGAACCTACGGCGTGGTTTCCCATGCGGTGGCGCGACGCCGCTCGGAAATCGGCATTCGCATGGCGCTAGGCGCCGCGCAGGGGCAAGTGCTGCGGTTGGTGCTGCGGCAAGGGATGACGCCGGTGTTCGCCGGGCTGGCGGCGGGCGCACTTGCGGCGCTGGCCATCGGCAGTTATGTCGCGAGCCTGTTGTTCGAGGTGAGCCCGCGCGATCCGGCGGCCTTCGCCGTCGCGGCCGCGGTGCTGATCGCAGTGTCGGCATTGGCATGCTGGATTCCGGCGCGGCGCGCGGCAGGCATTGACCCGCTCAACGCAATCCGGTACGAGTAGGGTCCCAGCGTTTACACTAAGGACACTATGGGATTTGAGCAATACCATGAGCCGGCATCCGAGCTCTCACAAAAGACCCGCACGTTTGCGCGAATGATTGTTTCGATGATTGAAGAAGCCGAGGCGATCAACTGGTACGAGCAGCGCATCTCGTTGGAGAAGGACAAGACGGCGCGCGCCATCATGCAGAACGCCCAAAAGGAGGAGTTCAAGCACTTCGGCATGGATCTAGAGTTTCTGCTGCGGCAGAAGTCCGACTGGAAGACCGTGCTGCAGGACATTCTCTTCAAGCCCGGCGATATCGTTGAACACGGGGAGGAAGCCGAGAAGGATGTGGATTGATTCTAGGAACCTCGCGCCGCAGGAGGGTCAGATGATGGAGTACCGCGCGGGACGTTCCTCGAAGCTGAGGCGGGGGTTTCCCGAATAACTCGCGAGGTGATTGATGGCTCCGGGTCATCCAGACTGCCAAGCGATTCGGCGACAAAGCGCTGGCGTTCTCAACCACCTTCCGACTTTTCTGTCCTCCTCCTTCGCTTTAACATCGCGTCACGCATCGCGGCCCCCCTTCGAGTGAGGCTGATATAGATGACCCAGACCGAACCGCTCATTAACATCGGCGGGTTCGGTCAGCCGGAACCCTGACCCTCGCTTCCGTGACATAACGCCGCTATGGGCGAATGTTGGTAAAATTGGCCCCATGTCGGACGGCGTTGAAGATTTCGATGCGGTCCTGAAACGTGTCCTCGCTGAGTTCGCGGACAAGAGCAGCGACAGGAAACTCAATTTCAAGGAAGCCTACGAACTCCGGGAGTACGTCAAGGCCCGGACCAATCTCCAGTCCCAGAACCTTACGACCGAACAGGGCATCTGGAAATCGCTGTACGACCGTCTGACAGAACAACTCCGCAACTCCTCTCCCGAAAACATGGCGGAAATCGAAGCCAATGAGAAAGAAGTGGAACTCCTGAAAGCCCTTCGTGACAGAATGGCTGCAAGTATGAAGAGCCGTCCACATGATTTCGGTGTTCAGGTTTGGTGGGGCTTCATCACTATGGGCT
>JALYHQ010000084.1 GCA_030776455.1 Acidobacteriota bacterium
ACGTGGAGCGCGCGCATGCCGCCGTCGGCCGCATCGCTCGCGCGTTGAAGCTGGATGTGGTGGCCGCGGCCGCCGGCATTCTGCGCGTTGCGAACGCCAACATGGAGCGTGCCATCCGCCTGGTGTCGCTCGAGCGCGGACACGACCCGCGCGATTTCGCCTTGGTGGCGTTCGGCGGGTGCGGCGGCCTGCATGCTTGCGAAATCGCCGCGGAGCTGGGGATTCGAACCGTGCTGGTTCCCGAATTCGCCGGCGCTCTTTCCGCGCTAGGCATGTTGCTCGCCGATAACGTCCGCGATTACGCGATCGGGGTTTTGAACCGCTCGGATTACGAGCGCCAGTACAAACGTCTGGAGCGAAAAGCGCGCGGCGGCTTGTCCCGCGCCGCGGACATCCGCTACGCCGGCCAAAGCTACGAGCTGACCGTTCCCTGGAACGCCGCCGATCCCGGGGCGCCCTTCCACCGCGAGCATGAGCGCGTCTACGGCTACTCCGACCCAGCGCGCCCACTCGAAGTGGTGGCGTTGCGCGTACGTGCCCGAATCGTGGTGGATAAGCCCGTGCTGAAGCGCGGCAAGCGGCCGACCCAGGCTGCGGCCAAGCGACGAATCTACAGCGCCGGGATGTGGCACGACACATTAGTGCTCCCCCGCGGCGCATCCCGCGGTGCCGGCCCCGCACTCATTGTCGATTACGGCTCCACCACGTTAGTCCCGCCGGATTGGACTTGGACGCTGGACAAGTCGGGCACGCTAGTTGTGAAGCATAGGTAGCATAAACTTTAGTTTGTGATGCACAAGCTAAAGCATGTGCTACCACGGACTGGACAACGCAGGCTTCTAAATCGTAAAGTCCAATTCATGACCCGTCTCGCACTTCTGCTGCTCCTCGCCGCCCCACTCTCCGCCGAAGACGACCTCGCTCGCGCCCGCCGCATCAACGCAGAGGCGATCGGGATCGACACCCACATCGACACCGCACAGCGCGTACTCATGAATCGCGTTGACCTCGGGCAGCGCCTGTCCGACGGCCAGATCGATATTCCGCGCCTGCTCGAAGGCGGCATGCACGCCCCTTTCTTCGCGCTCTGGGTCCCGACATATTTTCACGGCGCGGAAGCGGTCCGCCGCACGCTCGATCTGCGGGACGCCATGCAGACCGTGTTTGACAAATATCCCGACCGGATCCAGCTGGCCACCACCGCCGACGACGTGGAGCGCATCGCCCGCTCGGGCAAGATCGCCGCCGTGCTGTCACTGGAAGGTGGACACCAGATCGCCGACGACCTGCACGTGCTGCGCATGTACCAGCGCATGGGCATTCGCGCCATGACGCTCACCCATTTCCGCAATAACAACTGGGCTGATTCTTCTACGGACCAGCCGGCCCACAATGGGCTCACCGAATTCGGAAAGGAAGTGGTGCGCGAGATGAACCGGATCGGAATGCTGGTGGACATCTCGCATGTTTCCGACAAGACCTTTTTCGATGTGCTGGCAGTTGCCACGAAACCCGTTATCGCATCGCACTCCTCCTGCCGCGCGCTCGCAAACATCCCGCGCAACATGCCCGATGACATGCTCCGCGCGCTGGCCAAGAACGGCGGCGTGGCGGGAATCAATTTTGGAGCCGGCTTTCTCAATGCCAAGGACGCCGCCAGCACCATGGCCAGCATCAACCGCATGAAATCGGCCGAGCCCAATCTTACCGGCAAGGCGCTTGACGACTACGCCTATCAGGACAACCTCAAGGAGAACCTGGGCCATGCCGCGCTGAAGAACGCCACGCTCGAGGACGCGGTGGCGCACATCGACCACATCGTAAAGATCGCGGGGATAGACCACGCCGGCATCGGCAGCGATTATGACGGAATCCCCGATGTCGCGCGCGGCCTGGAGGACGTTTCCAAAATGCCGTATCTCACCCTGGCGCTGCTGAAGAAGGGTTACAGCGAAGCCGACGTGAAAAAAATCATGGGTGGGAATTTCTTGCGCGTGATGAAAGAGGCGATCGGGAAATGACTGCGGAGCCGGAACTCAAACGAACATTGGGCCCGGTCGCGCTGGTGACCCTGGGTATCGGCGCAGTCATCGGCGCTGGCATCTTCACCCTGACGGGCGTCGCCGCCGCCACTCGCTCCGGACCCGCAATTATCATTTCTTTCGTCTTCGCTGCCATTGGCTGCGCTCTGGCAGGCCTTTGTTACAGCGAATTCGCCACGCTCATTCCGAAGGCCGGCAGCGCTTACACCTACGCGCGCGAAACCATGGGCGAGTTTCTTGGGTGGGTGATCGGCTGGGATCTCATTCTGGAATATGCAGTTGGCGCCGCCACTGTCTCCATCGGATGGTCGCAAACCTTGATCGCACTGCTCGATATGCTCGGCATCCACCTGCCGCCCGCCTTGATTGCATCGCCTTTTCAGCCGGTGGTCCTCTCGAATGGGCAGACCATACACGGCCTGGTGAATTTGCCGGCGGTGATGATCGTGGTGCTGATCTCGCTGCTGTTAATTCGCGGCATTCAGGAATCGGCGCTAGCGAATTCCGTGATGGTAATCGTGAAGGTTTCGGTAGTGCTGGTGTTCATCGCCATCGGCTGGTCCTATATCAACCCGGCAAACGTCACGCCCTTGATACCGCCGAATACCGGCACGTTCGGTTCCTTCGGATGGAGCGGAATCCTGCGGGGCGGCGGCATGATCTTCTTCGCCTATATCGGTTTCGATGCGGTCTCGACGGCCGCCCAGGAAGCCAAGAGGCCACAGCGCGACATGCCCATTGGCATTCTGGGATCGCTGGCCATCTGCACCGTCCTGTTTATCCTCTACTCGCGGGTGCTCACCGGCATCGTTCCGTACCAGCAGCTCAACGTCGCCGCGCCCCTGTCGCTGGCGCTCGACCACATCGGTATCCGCTGGCTCACTATTCTGATGAACATCGCCGTCCTCGCGGGCCTCACTTCGGTGATGCTGGTGATGATGCTGGGGCAGTCGCGCGTCTTTTTCGCTATGTCCCGCGATGGCCTGCTGCCGAAGCTGTTCAGTAGTATCCACCCGCGCTTCCGCACGCCCTGGCGGTCCAATCTGATGCTGATGATCTTCGTCTCGCTCTTCTCGGCTTTCGCGCCGATCGCCATTGTCGGCGATATGACCAGCATCGGCACGCTGCTGGCATTCGTGCTGGTGAGCGGCGGGATCATCATTATGCGCAAGACGCGTCCCGGCCCTCGCCCGTTCCGCACGCCCTGGGTCCCGTTTATCCCGATCCTCAGCATCGCCGTCAACCTGCTCCTGATGGTGAGCCTGGGCTGGAGCAACTGGGCGCGCCTGGTGGGCTGGCTGGCGATCGGTCTGCTAATCTACTTCGGTTACGGACGCAAACACCGCGTCAAGGCCTCCGCATAACAATGATGATGCCGCCCACGGAGCCGCGCCCGTCAGGAAGCGTACCGCAGGCTCCGCCCACGCGCACTGTTCGGTTACGGAGCGGCCTTTAATCGCATGGCGGGTGCAATCGAGGCGGGCGGCACAAAATTCGTCTGCGCCGTGGGCACAAATCCCGACGACATCACAACCGAAGAATTTCCCACCACCACGCCCTATGAAACTGTCGCACGCGCACTGGCCTTCTTCGCGCGCCACCCTCCCGTCGCGGCAATCGGCATCGGCAGTTTCGGCCCTGTCGATCTCGCCACCGGAACCATTACCAGCACTCCCAAACTCGCGTGGCGCAACTACCCGCTGGCATCTGTCATCCGCAGCGCCACGGGCGCGCAGGTGTTTCTCGATACGGACGTCAACGCCGCCGCGCTCGGTGAACATCGCTGGGGCGCCGCGCAGGACGTGGACAGCTTCCTCTACTTGACCATCGGCACCGGCATCGGCGGCGGCGGGATGCTGGGCGGGCGGTTGCTGCATGGCCTGATCCATCCGGAAATGGGACACATCCGTATCCCGCATTCGGACCCGTTTCCCGGAGTATGCCCGTATCACGGCGATTGCCTGGAAGGCCTCGCCAGCGGTCCGGCGATTGAAAAGCGCTGGAACACTCCTGGCCACAAGCTTCCGGCGGGCCACCCGGCGTGGGCTTTGGAAGCCCGCTACCTTGCGCTCGCGGTAGTGAACTTTATCTGTACACTGTCGCCGCAGCGAATCATTCTCGGCGGCGGCGTCATGCAGCGCGCGGAACTGCTTCCGCTGATCCGCGCGGAGGTTCGGACTGTGCTCAATGACTACATCCAGTCGCCGGCCGTTCTCGAAAACATCGACAGTTACATCGTCCAGCCCGCTCTCGGAAAGCGGGCTGGTGTACTCGGCGCGTTGACGCTGGCCCTGTAGCCTAGAACGTTCTACTTAAGTTCGATCACGATCGATTCCATAGCTTTATCGCCAAGATTCTCCGGCAGATGCTTTCCCGCATCCGACCAGGTGGCATCGTGAGCCTTGCCGACTACCTCCTGCGACTTGCCGTCCGGCTGTGTGAACTTCACATGTCCCCCGGTCAAGAAGATGGCCACTGACGCGGGATGCTCGTGCATCACCGACTTCTCATGCGGTCCGTACTTCGCTCGCAGAACGCGAACATCATCGTTCTCGAGGACCACTTTGTAGTGTTTCGGATCCGCTTTGACCGCGTCGAGCGCCGGTTTTGCGCCTGTGCCCGGCTTTTTCAGCTCTACCATGACGGATTCCGCCGTCGTGCCCGAAAGATTTTCGAAGGCATGCGTGAGGGGCTTGGAATAGGTGACGCTGCCGGCTTTAGTGTGGTCTTCCGTGGACTTTCCGTCGGGGAAGGTGTACTTGGAATGGTCATTGGTGAACCCTACCGACACGTAAGCGGGATGCGAATGCATGGGCAGCTTGCCGTGTCCGGGCTCGGTGAATTGAAGCACGCGGACACGATCGTTCTCAAAGACCACTTTGGCCTGGTCGGGGGCTAGCTTGACCACGTCCTGAGCGAAACCGGTGAATGTGGCGAGGGCCGCCACGGCGAAGATACTACGCATAGTCTAATTTTCTCCTGGACCCTGGAACAAAAGCGTTATACAGGGGCTGCCCAAGTATACACGTGAACGCGGCGGCGGACGATATATGACTGGTGAAACTGCGATGCTATATAAGATGGAACCGCTTCGAATCGTGGCCATAGGCGGGGGCACGGGATTGTCCACGCTGCTGCATGGATTGAAGCGTTACGCGCGGCAGCCCGCCCGGGCCGAAATCACAGCGGTGGTGACCGTAACCGACGATGGGGGCAGCTCGGGAAGGCTGCGGCGCGAGTTTGACGTGCTGCCTCCCGGCGACATTCGCAACTGCATGGTGGCGCTTTCAGAAGACGAAGCCACGCTCTCGCGGCTGTTTCAATACCGCTTCGCCGGCGGCAGCGGACTAAAAGGTCACAGCTTCGGAAACTTGTTTCTCACCGCGCTGACAAATCTGACCGGCGATTTCGCGCAAGCCGTGAAGCTCTCCACCGAAATCCTGGCCAGTTCCGGGCGAATTTACCCGTCCACTTCGGCTAAGGTCGCGCTGGAAGCCGAGCTCGAAAACGGCAAGGTGGTGCTGGGCGAAACGCGCATCAGCCGGAGCCGCGCGCGCATCCGGCGCATCCGCCTGAACCCGCGCGAATCGAAGCCGCTGCCGGAAACACTGGAGGCGATCGCACGCGCCGACTTGATCACTTTCGGTCCGGGCTCGCTATTCACCAGCATCGTGCCCAACCTGCTGGTGCAAGGAGTGTCGCAAGCCATTTACCGGTCGCCTGCGATCAAAGCATACTTCGTTAACTTGATGTGGCAGCCAGGCGAGACTATCGAATTCCGGGCTTCCGATCACGTGGAGGCCATCCTGCGGCACGCCGGCCGGCCTCTGCTGGACGTGGTGGTGGTGAACAATCGCGCAGTGACGCCGCGGCAGCGCCGGAAGTATATCACCGAGCGCGTTCAGCCGGTGGTCAACGACGTCGAGCGCCTGAACCAGTTAAACCTGGAAGTGGTGGGCGCCGATCTATTGGGACGGGGCGAAATCGTGCGTCATGACCCTGCATCCACGGCTGAAATTGCAATGGAACTCGCACGGCGGTCCCGGCGGGCCGCCACGAAAGTGAGCTGATGCCTGCTGAAACGAACGTGACGATCGATGTTCTCATCCTGGCCGCGGGCCTGGGCACGCGCATGAAATCACGGCGGGCCAAGGTGCTGCACCGCGCCGGCGGACTTTCACTGATCGAACACGTGGTGGAAGCCGCGCTGGCCATCACCACGCCCGAGCGAATCACGGTGGTGGTGGGGCATCAAGGGGATCAGGTAAAGGCGTTGCTCAAGCGGACCGGCGTGGGTTTCGCCGAACAGAAAGAGCAGAAGGGCACCGGGCACGCCGTCATGTGCGCGCGCGACATAGTCTCGCGGGACGGGCAGTTGCTGATGGTGCTCTACGGCGATACTCCACTGCTGTCTTCGGCCACGCTGCACACGCTCGGCGAGAGCCAGCGGCTATCGCGGGCCGCCGCCACGGTGATCACCACTGATCTGGAAGACCCCACCGGGTACGGCCGCGTAATTCTGGATGCGCACGGGGACCTGGAGACCATCGTGGAGCAGAAGGCCGCTACGCCGGAGCAGCTGCTGGTTCACCGCATCAATTCGGGGATTTATTGCTTTCGCGCTCCCGTGCTGTGGAAACACCTCGACGAGATCGGGTGTGACAATCCCGCGGGTGAGTTCTACCTGACTGACATCGTGTCCGTGCTGCGCGCCGCTGGGGAAACGGTGGCGGCGATGCGCGTGAGCAACACTTCGGAATTGCTCGGGATCAACACGCGTATTGAGCTGGCGGAAGTGGATCACGTTTTCCGCCGCCGCAAGGTCCGCGAGCTGATGCTCTCCGGCGTCACCATCGAGAAGGCGGAAACGGTTTCCATCGACAACCAGGTGCGCGTCGGGATGGATACCGTGATCGAGCCATTTGCGCGTATTCTCGGCAACACTGAGATCGGCGAGGACTGCCGCATCGGCGCGGGTTCGATCATTGAAGATTCTCGTCTGGGTTCCAATATCGACGTGCAGCCCTATACGCTGATCCGCTCGGCGCAGGTGGGTGAAAGCGCGCGTCTGGGGCCTTTTTCGCGGCTGCGGCCGGATACGAGAGTGGGCGCGAACGCGCATGTCGGAAACTTCGTGGAACTGAAGAACACGCGCCTGGGCGACGGCGCCAAGGCCAATCATCTGGCCTACCTGGGCGATTCCGACATCGGCGAAAAGGTCAACGTTGGAGCGGGTACCATCACCTGCAATTACGACGGATTTGAAAAGCACCGAACCCGGATCGGGCGCGGCGCATTCATCGGCAGCAACGCAACACTTGTGGCTCCCATCGACGTAGGCGAGGGCAGCTACGTCGGCGCCGGCTCGGTAATCACCGATCCAGTACCGCCCGACGCCCTCGCGCTAGGCCGCGGCCGCCAAGTAAACAAAGGAGGCTGGGTGAAGAAGAGAAAGAAAAAGTAGGGCGGAGCTCCTGGTCTGCTCGTGGAGTCACGCACCAGTGTGGCGGTGGGGCAGGCGGTTCGCCTGCCAGCACAGAGTCCCGCACTCGATGCTTTGAAGAGCCTGATTGTATGAACCGCCACCTTCCGAGAAACGTATCGCTTCTGCTATTCCTGCTAGTCGCCGTGAGCAACTGCTCAGGAACGAAGTTCACGGTCTTCGTCGAGCCGAGCAAAGTGACTGTTGACTGTCAGAGGCTCGGGGAGTATCCGTCTGCGATCAATCGTATTCTGCTCAGCGAGAGATTCGGCGGCAAAGTAGTCTGGGATGCCCAGGCGGCTTCAGGTTCTCCACAAGTCCATTTCATCATTGTGCGGACGGGAAACAATTCGCGCACGCTAGAGGGCATAACTGCCGGGACGATAGAGGTGCGAGTACCATCCCAAGGCGATTTCACTTTGCTTCCTGGTGTGGAATACAACTTGGCTGTTTGGGGTAAGAGGTCGGAGAAGAAGGCGGCGGACGTCAACTTTGCTCTGAAATAAAGAATCAAAGCACCACCACCGGATGATAAACATTAGGCAGCCGCGCCTCCCCGATAGCCACCAACTCCCCTTCGCGCGTGAGCGCTTTCACATGCCGCGCATCCGCCCGCGTGCGGAAGGGCGATAGCCGGAAATCGCGCCCCTGTCGGATCATCCCCGCCGTTACGCTGTCCACCAGCTCACACGGAAACTCCGGCAGAAGCTGGGCTGCCGGCAACAGCGCCTGCCCCAGCGACCCCGCCTCCGCGAGCGCGCGCAATTCATCCAGGGTCTTTGATTGCTGCTGGCTGAAGTCGCCGGAAGCGGTCCGCCGCAACGCACCGACAAATGCACCGCAGCCCATTCGCTGGCCCAGATCGTGCGCGATTCCTCGCACGTACGTGCCGGCCGAGCAGCGCACGAAAACGCGGGCCCGCCGGCCATCGAAATCCCGCAGCTCTAGCGCGTGCACGGTCACTTCCACGGGCTTCAGTTCCACCGCCATTTGCTTGCGCGCCAGCTTGTAGGAGGGCACTCCGGCAACCTTTTTCGCGGAGACGGGCGGCGGCGTCTGCGCGAACGTCCCGCGAAATTGATCCAGCGCCTGCTCGAGCTCCGCGCGTGAAAACGAGGGCGTTACGGGATCGGATACAGGCGACCCATCGCGGTCATAAGTGTTCATCGCGTGCCCAAAGTCGATGGTGGCTTCATAACTTTTCTCGCTGGCAGTGAAGAATTGCGCCATGCGCGTCGCGCGGCCAATCACCAGCGGCAACACGCCGGTAGCCATCGGATCCAGCGTCCCGAGGTGTCCCACGCGCCGCGTTCCCGCGAGCCGGCGGACGCGATTCACGACGTCATGCGACGTCATTCCTTCCGGCTTGTCCACCACGATGACGCCATCCACGCTTCAACTGTATCAGCCGCGACTCAGCGCGGCGTATCTGAAAACGCGAACAGCGGATCCACGTCCACCGGGACGCCGGTGATCGCCTTCAGGGCCGCGGCCAAATCCGCCGGCATCTTGTCGTACTTGTTGAACCAAGCCTCGGCGCGCGGTCGGTCGCCGGTGGCCTCCATCTCCAGCAGCTCTTTCGCCAGCTTCGCCATCACCGCGGGAATCGACGCCATGTCCACGGCGTACCGGCCATCCGGCTGCCGCGCGATGGCCTTTTGCTCCGAGAGATAATTGAACTCCATCATCTCGGCGCGCCCGTGCGCTTCGGCCACTCCGTAGCGCACCGTGCGGAAGATTCCGGCTACATAGGACGCATAGTATTCGTCCTGCCGCGCTTTTTCCAGGCCGCCGTGGTCAATGAGCCACTGCAATCCGTACATGCCGGTTACGTCCGCTTTGGCCTCCTCCAGCGCGGGAAACACCGAGCCAAGGGCCTCGCGAATGTCCACCTGCTTTCCGCTGACGCGCGAGTAGGCGGGGCCCAGCCCGTGCGAGATCTCATGCAGCACCACCGCCGCCAGGTAGCCCTCGCCCGACGCCTTCGCCGCCTGATCCTGACGCATCAGCCTCTTCGCCAGCGGCAGCACTACATAGTTCACGCGCGCGTCCATGAAATTCTTGAAGAAGATTTTCTTGGTCCCTTTCGCCTGATGGATGCGTGGGTCGTTGGGCAAATTGTCGGCGACGGCTTGATATCCATGCCGCAGATCGCCCGTGCGAAAGGGCGCGTCCAGCACTTCCATGGGAGTCAGGTGGCCGCGCTTCGAGGGCCGGTCCTCAGGCGCCAGCGGGAGCGCATCCTGAATGTCCGGAACATATTTCCTGTACAAATCCAGACGCTGGCTCTCCGGCTCATTGCGAATCATCACCGCGGTTCCCCACGATGTCTTCACGCCCAGCACGTCGTCCAGGTACGTCTCATACGGGGCGAAGATCACGTCGATCTTCGGATTCTCCAGGTCGAGCCAGGCCAGATCGCTTTCGTAATAGTCGTCACTAAGCAGCGCATCCGCCCGCAGCCGCAGAAATTTCGCGAACTTCGCGTCGGGCGTCAAGTCCGCCGCTTCGCGCAGCAGTTTCGCGGCGGGCTCCAGCCACTGCCGGTACTCCACGCGATACGGAATCGTCTCCAGCTTTCCGTCTTTGGAGCGAACCACGGTATACGGGCTGTATATGGCGTCCTTCTGCTCGGGATGCGCCTTCACGTACTGCTCGATCTGCTCACGCGTCAGTCCCTTCGGATATAGATTCCGACCCGGGGGCATCGCCTCGTTCCCCACGAACGGCCTATTCTCGTCGATCAGGTCATAGCGAGCGCCGTTGATCATCAGGAACCGCTTCAGCTTGGGATTCTTGGTGGTCCGGCACAGTTCCAGCGCTTCCGGATCGTTCTGGCGCCAGTAGATGGATTCCATGTACCGCGACGCTTCCACCAGCTTGTCGGCTACTTTGCGCTCGGCCGGCGTGAGTCCGGATGCATCGTAAGGCATCTTCACCGGCTTCCACTTGGCCAGTCGCGCGTCCAGATCGGGAGTGGCGGAAACAGCGAACAGCAGCAGCGGCATAAGCAGGCTCATCGCTTCCATTGTAGTGGCGCGTCCGCTATGATGACCGCAAGATGTCTTCGCTAGCCGCGTCAGCCCCCGCGAAACGCCGCAGCCTGGGCCGCCTGTTCGGCGATCTCAAGGTTCGGCCCAAGCTGATGGTGCTGCACAACGCATTCTTTCTGGTGCTCGCGGCCACGGTCTACTTCGCGTTGATCCCGCCTTTTGAGCGGCAAGTGGAGCTGGTGGAGCGGCAGCAGACGCAGGATTCTGCTCAAGCGGCGCCTTCCAAGACCACCGCCGTCTATCGCGATCTGATTCAGCGCGCCCGCATCACGCTGTTCGCCGTCCTGGGCGTGATTTACATAATGGCGGTGGTGCTGCTGGAATTTGTAATCATGCCCTTGTATGTCTATCGCCCGCTGCGCGGGATGCTGGATGCCGACCACGCCACGCAGCAGGGCGACCGGGAGCATGAAATCATCGACGACAAGGTGATTCTGGATGACGAGATCGGCCAGATCATGCGCTCGCGCAATGCCACCATTCTCGAGCTGCGCCGCCAGGAGGATGAGTTGGAGCAGGCGCTCCAGCGGCTGGAAGCCCAGGATCGCCTGGTGAGCATCGGCTTGTTGAGCGCCTCGGTGGCGCATGAGCTGAACACGCCGCTTTCGGTGCTGCAGGGCTCCCTCGAAATGATGACCGAATGCACCCGCGACCGCGCCACGCTAGACCGCCTGGCGCGCATGCTGCGCGTCACCCAGCGCCTCCGCAAAATCAGCGAGAGCCTGGTAGACTTCAGCCGCGCTCGCAAGCAGGATTTGGAACCCGTGATTCTGCGCCCTTTGGTGGACGAGGCCTGGGGCCTGGTGGCCATCGATGAAAAGGCATCCCATGCCGAGTTCCGCAACCTGGTGACCGCGGAAGATATCGTCACGGGCAATCCCGACCGCCTGGTCCAGGTCTTCGTGAACCTGCTGCGCAACGCCCTATACGCGATTCAGCCTTCGGGTAAAATTGGGGTTCAATCCAGACGGCTCTTTCGCAACGGAAAGTCGTGGATCGCCGTCACAGTAGAAGATGATGGACCCGGAATTCCCGCGGACGTGCTGCCCGACCTCTTTGAAGCATTCGTATCCACGCGCCTGGACGCTCGGGGGACGGGATTGGGATTGACCGTGACGGAAGGCATCATTCACCAGCACGGCGGCGCCATCTCGGCGGCCAACCGGCCCGGCGGCGGCGCGTGTCTGGAAGTGCTGCTGCCTCCCGCGAGGCACTTATGAAATCCCCCTCCGAGCCGATAGCCGGCGCGCCCGCCTACCTCAACGGCCGCGTGGATGTGGCCCTGCTGGATGACGACCCGGATTTTCGCACTTACCTTGAAGATGCGCTGAAGCCCGAGGGCTACGCGGTTCGCGCCTTCTCTCATCCCGATGAGTTGTTCGCCTCTTGCGAGCAGCGGGTGCCCAATATCGTGCTGCTGGACATGAAGATGGGAGAATTTCGCGGCGAAAAAGTCCTGGAACAGCTGTTGGCGTCGCATCCCGCGTTGTGCGTCATAATCGTCACCGGATACCCCTCGCTCGAGGACATGCGGGCCACCTTCAAGCTCAAGGTATTCGATTACATCGCGAAGCCTTTTTCGCTCGCCCAGCTTCGCCAGACACTGCGCAATGCGGTGGAGAAATTCGGTTTCGGGCGCACTCAGCCGGACCGCCTCCGCGAGCAGCTGGGACATCGGATCAAGATGCTGCGCGTCGGGCGCGACTGGTCGCTGAAGGATCTGGCCGCCGCCACGCGCTTGAGCGTCAGCCAGATCAGCAGCATCGAGCGCGGCGCCAATCTGCCCAGCATTGAGAGCTTGCTGGCCATTTGCCGCGCCTTCGAAAAGCGCCCGTCCGAGATTCTGGCCTCCATCGAGTTTTAAGATGCCCCTGTTCCTCGCCGCCGCCGTATTGCTCGCGATCACGCCCGGACCGGGCATGCTGTACGTGCTGGCGCGTACGCTCTCGGGCGGCCGCCGTGAAGGCATTCTCTCCTCGCTCGGCACTTTCGCCGGCGGACTGGTTCATGTGCTTGCGGCGGCGGCCGGACTCTCGGTGATTCTGGCCACTTCGGCCGTCGCATTTACGGTGGTGAAATATGCCGGAGCCGCTTACTTAATGTATCTCGGAGTTAGAATGATCGTTACCGCGCGGCGCGAAGAAGTACCTGTTGACGCCAGGTCATCCAACTCGCCATTCTGGCAAGGAATCGCCACCGAAGCCCTTAACCCGAAGACCGCCCTGTTTTTTCTCTCCTTTATCCCGCAGTTCGTCGACCGCGCGCATGGGAATGTCTTCGCTCAATTTCTGCTGCTCGGATCCATCTCGGTCACGCTGAACACCAGTGCCGACCTGATCGTGGTGCTTCTGGCCGGACCCATCGGTCAGCGGCTGCGGCAGTCAATCACTTTGCGCCGCCGCCAACGTCAGGCCACTGGCGTAACGCTGATCGCCCTCGGCGCGTACGTCGCCGCCGGCGAGTCACACTAGTCGCGATGGACGCCGGCCACGCGCTTGCTGTGCTCTCCTCTTTCTCGCCCACGCCGGAGGAAGAGAAGTCCTTCGAACTGTTACTCGCGTTGCTGGAACATTCGACGACGCCCTTCTCGCGCGACTATTTTACGCCGGGCCATATCACCGCTACTGCTCTAGTCTTCCATCCGGACCCGACGCGCGTGCTGCTGATCCATCACCATCGCCTGCAGCGCTGGCTTCTGCCGGGCGGTCATATTGAGCCGGACGACGTCACGCTGGCCGGCTCGGCTCGCCGCGAAGCGATGGAGGAGACCGGCATTGCCCTCGCCGACGCCGGTGCCGCCACGCTGGCTGGTATCGACGTGCATGCCATTCCGCCGAAGCGCGGTGAGCCCCTCCATCTGCACCATGACCTTATCTTTGCCTTCGAAGCCACTTCGGCGGAGGTCACGCCGAGCCCGGAGGCCCCGCGGATCGAGTGGTGCTCACCCGCCGGCTTTGATCTTTACGAGGTGCCCGGCGCCATACGCCGCGCTGTTCAGCGCGTGCGCCAGCCGTAAACGTCCGATTGCGGTCCCGCGGTTCCCACGCGCGGACATTTCCGGGCGTCCGCGCTTCGTGCCATCAATCAAATAGCGCGGCACCACAATTGCTCGAAACACTCAACTGCAATTCCATCCCAGGAGGGTACCGTGGCCAAGGTAAAACGAATTCGCGAGGCAATCTCCACCCCGCCCACGCCGGAGTACTGGTCCGAGCGCGAGGCTACCGGCTGGAAACCGGTTGCCGTCGAGTGGGAACGCGCGTTGACTCCCGAAGAGACCCAAATCGGATTCGTCGAGGAAGTCCCTTTCGGGCTGCGGGTGGCTGACGACTGCATCCATCTGCAGGCGGAGCCCGTGGAAGAAGGCGCGCTGGTGGCCATGCTCGAGATGATTATTCAGGACACTCCCATCCTGAAGATGGCCGACGAGCTGAACCTTCACGGATATCGAACCCGCGATGGGAAGCCCTGGACCCCGGGCATGGTGTTCGACATGCTGCCGCGCTTGATCGAAGTAGGCCCGCGAGTCTTTACCACTCAGGAATGGGCCGCCCGGAGGAGCCGGCTCCTCCAGGCGATTTAGGCGGCGCGATTACGGGGTGGTACAGGCCTTGGAGGCCGTTGGCAGCGCGTGAACGTCCGGATAACTGTACGCATGCTGGAACGCGCTCGAGGGGCTTTCCCGCGTAAACCATTGCAGCAAGGCTTCGGTTTGTGGGTGATAAGTGAAGCCATCCACCGTGATCGGGAATGCCGGATGCGGCAGCACTTCCACGGGATCGCCTGTCTCCAGGTTGTTCTGGCAAACTCCAGAGCCATCGGGGAACTGCCAGGGCGGCGTGAGGTTGTTCACGAACGGATCATCAAGCCACTCGGAAATCTCGTGGCTGAGCGGCAGCACGTCGACAACGTCGGGGTTCGAGAAGAATCCTGGATCCAGCCACGATGCGGTCGCGAAGGTCTGAACGAAGTGGGTATTGCCCTGAACCGCCGTCTCAAATGCCGTGTGAAAGCCTATGACACAGCAATTGCCAAGGTTTCCTTGGTAAAAAGCCGCGTTCCGCGTGAGCGCGATGGTCAACTCGTTTACGTTCATGGGCTCCAGCTGCACGATCGTATTCAATTGGGATACGAAGAAGTTAAAGTCGATTAGCGCAAAAATAGCGCCAGACTGGAGTTGAAACAGGAACGCCGCCCCAAACGGCACTTCGATCTGTACAGGCGTCAGCATTCTAGGTTTGTTGATCCCCGTGTGCCACTCATCCTTCATGACATTGAAGAACTCGGCCCTTTGCACGGCATCGCCGAATTGTGTGAACCCCGTGCCGTACCCGGCATTTTCAAAATTCGGGGAATTCAACACCAGCGGAATCACGGGCGCCGCATCGATCACGATGTTGTTTCCATTGGCATCGGCGAACTCGTCGAAGAAGAACGAAATCGAAATGAGCGCGGTGTCCACACGCGTGGTGTCGCCCTTGCGCGGATCGCCGCCCACCATCGTGTACGGAAATGGAGTTCCCTTGAACGTGAATGAGCTCGACCAGTTGGGCACGGACCGGAGCCGCTGCTGCTGGATCGCGGCTTTCCCGTCGTTGGTCATCTTGTTCGTCCGCGCATAGCGCAGGGTCGCCTTTTGGCTGTCCATGAAACCAGGCCCGACGATTTGCGGCGTTTTCATCTTGTTCTGCGCCCACGCGAAGCCGCAGCTCAAAGACACGGCCGCGAACAGAAATACGGTCAGAGATCTATTCATAAGTACCCTCCCCAGGTCATTAGATTGTCACCCCATCGCCGTGACAAGTCAAGGCCGAAAGGGTCATAGTACCCCTGCAGCCTGGAAATCACCGGCTGGAGGGATTAGACTGGAGCGATGATGCGAAACCTGATCTTTGTCGGATTGTTTTCCGCGGCGCTGCTGCTCGAAGGCGCCACCGGCTACAAAGTAGAGGCGCGGTACCCCGTGCCGGGAACCGGCGGCTGGGATTATGTGACGGTGGACAGCGCGGCCCGACGCGTCTACATTTCACATGCGACGCAGGTGGATGTGATGGATGCGGACAGCGGGAAAGTAGTGGGCACCATCCCCGATACGCCCGGCGTTCATGGCATCGCGATCGCCACGGGTTTCAAGCACGGCTTCACCAGCAACGGCCGCGAAAACAAAGTTTCGATGTTCGATCCCGCCACGCTTCAGCTCATCAAGAAAATCGACGTCGGCAAGGGGCCCGACGGCATCTATTTCGATCCGGCCACGAAGCGTGTATTCACGAACAATCACGGCACGCACGATATCACCGCGATCGATGCCGCCACCGGCGACGTGGTGGGCACGGTGAAGGCGGAGGGCGATGGCGAGCAGGCTATTATCGGCGCCGACGGCCTGATTTACGTCAATAGCGAGGATACCGCCGAGGTAGTGGTGTTCGACCCGAAGTCGCTCGAAGTGAAGAAGCGCTTTCCCATCGGCGTGGCGAAAACACCCACGGGTCTCGCGTATGACGCCAAGACCAACCGTTTGTTCATCGGCTGCCGCAACGATCCCAAGATGGTGGTGATGGATGCGGGCACCGGCAAGGTGATTGCCAGCTTCCCGATCGGCGCCGGCGTCGACTTCGCCGCGTTTGATCCCGGCGCCCGCCTCATCTTCTTTTCGTGCGGCGATGGCACCTTGAGCATCTACCACGAGAAATCCGCCGACGATTATGAAGACGCCGGCGCGGTGAAGACTCAACCCAGCGCGAAGACCATGGGCTTCGACCCCAAGACCAAGAAAATCTTCCTCCCTGCCGCGGAATATACTGAGACTCCGAATGCCGATCCGTCGAAACGGCCGCAGCGCAGCATGAAGCCCGGCTCGTTCGTGGTTCTGGTGGTCGGAAAATAGCCGCACACAACCGCATCCCGCGTTCGCCTTGGGCAACTTTGAGCTGTTAGGAAGGTTGCTCACTGCTCTTGAATCGTCGCGCAATACCCGCGCATCACTTAAGACATGAGCAAACTTACGGGAAAGATCGCACTCGTCACCGGTGCATCCAAAGGAATTGGAGCCTCCATCGCGGAGCACCTCGCCGCGGAAGGCGCGTCCGTTGTAGTGAATTACGCCACCAGCAAGTCCGGCGCCGACAGCGTTGTGAAGCGCATTACAGGCAAAGGCGGCAAGGCCATTGCCGTCCAGGCCGATGTTTCCAAGCCGCAAGATATCACGCGCCTCTTGGCCGAGACCAAGGCCGCTTTCGGAAAGCTGGACATTCTGGTGAATAACGCCGGTATTTATGAGTTCGCGCCGCTGGAGTCTATTACCGCCGAGCACTTCCACAAGCAATTCGATCTCAATGTACTGGGACTGCTGCTCACCACACAGGAGGCCGTTAAGCTGATGGGCGCGGAAGGCGGCTCAATCATCAACATCAGTTCCATCGTGGGTCCCATGCCTCCCGCCACCGCCTCTGTATATAGCGCGACGAAAGCGGCCGTGGACGCTATTACTGTCGCACTCTCAAAGGAGCTCGGGCCCAGGAACATCCGGGTAAATTCACTCAACCCTGGCATGGTGGAAACCGAGGGCATTCAGACCGCGGGCTTCGCCGAAAGCGACTTCCGTAAGATGCTGGAATCTCAAACTCCGCTAGGCAACCGCATCGCGCAGCCTCAAGACATTGCCCGCACCGCGGTGTTCTTCGCTTCGGGCGATGCCGGCTGGGTAACGGGCCAGACGCTGATCGTCGCCGGGGGCTTGCGTCAATAGCCGCCCTTCACTGAGCGGCTTTGGGTCTGATCTTCAGCAATATCGGCTGGCTAGCCGTATACAGTGTTTGCAGCCCGGATCGCGTTTCGATGCTGCCTCCGACGTAGATCAGTTGCTCGATGGGCTCGGCCGATGCGAGCGCCTGAATCGTGAAGGCGCGCCGGGTTTCATTTTCGTTGATCAAAACACCGTTCAGGCCGATATCGAGCACCAGCACGCGCGGCGGCAGATTACGCACCGATACCGGCACGCGCCCGCCGAATCCGTTGTGGCGCTGGACATCCACCGTGACCTCGGCCGTACCGCCGGGTTCGAGAACGAGCTCGCGCGTCTCGGATGTCATTGTCAGATCGGGCGGTGGCATCAGGGAAATGAGCTTCAAATTGTCCGACGCGTCGGCATTGTGCGCCAGCGCGCCGGAGCGACCCGTGACCCTGAGTGGCGTAGCGCGGTCAAGTTTGGCGCCGGCGTCAGCACTCAGCAAAATCGTCGTGGACACTTGCCCGGCGGCAATGCTTCCGGCGCTGGCGTGGATTCCGGGCGGAAGATCGTTCAACGCGATCTGAATCGCATCCTCAAAACCGTCTAGCCGGAACGCAGTCACGTTGATGGGAATGCAGCCGCCCGCCGGAATGGCAGGATTGCGAGGGCTGACGCTTAACCGGAAATCGGGTCGCGGCTCGCGCACATTCAGGCGATACGCGAAGTCATGCCCCGCCATGTTGCGCACATCCCGTAAATGCACAATATACTCGCCGTCGGCGGGAACGGTGAAATGAACCAGTGAGTCCTTGCCGTAACCCGGGCCTCCATCGTCGTTCTGATAATACAAGCGCACCAGCGGGAGGCCGTTCGCGGAAAACTTCGCGCCCGGCGGATGGATTTGGACCTTGTAGACGGCCTTGTCAACCGCATGGGCTTCCGTGGTGGTGTCGAAGAAGGCGATCCGTTGTCCGCCGAAGCTTTCGAAGACGGCATCGTCGTCCGGGCCTTTGGGCTGCGCCTCAAAGCGCAAAATCTCGCCGCCGATCATCACGTAATCGCCCACCTCGAAGCCCATCGCCGACTGCAGCCGGATATTCCGCGAAGTGGAATCGCGTTCGGCTAGCGTGGTGTTGGTCTCCAGCACCGGGCGGACGGTGGCGCGTTCGATCGGCTGCCCGTTCGCATCCAGGATTTCGACAAATGAATCCAGCGGCGAGCCTAGCCGGCGCGCATTCACTTCGAAGACCAGCTTCTGGCCTTTGCGAGCGTGGAATTTGTAGGCGTGCCCGGCCTTTGATTCGAGCCGTCCATTGATGGTCACCGGCACCGGGATAGTGGCATTCGCGCCCGCCCCGTCCATCTCGGGATCGCGGCCCAGGGCCAGGGAGAACTGATTGAACGAGTGTCCGGCGCGCAAGCGGAGCGAATCTTCAGAGCCCGGCGCCAGCTCGCCCTTGACGGATAGCTTCGCGGGCACATTCCAGCCGTCGAGCGTTACCTCGCGCGTCTTTCCCAGCTGCACGCCCAGAGGCCACGCGTGCGCCACCAGCGGAAAATTTCCCACTTTGATGCGATAAAAATGGCTGTTCTTGCCGCTCTTCGCATAGTCGGCCACGCGGATGTAGTAGGCGCCGGCCTTCTCGAACTTGTGCGCGAATCGGACCGCGTCCATGCCCCCGGCGCCGCCGAATTCCTTTACGACGGACTGGTCCTCGGCCAGGATCGTCACCACCGGCTCCAGCGTCGATCCAATCAACGCCGCGCCATTCTCGAATACCAGCTCTTCGCCGGCGTCTACTTTGATCTTGTAGAAATCGACATCGCCCGGCTTCGATATCGTGCCCGCCAGGATCGTGGGCAGGAAGCACTCGAACGCATTCTCAGGCGTGTCGTTGGGTTCCTTGTCCGGGCTTTCGCCATAGTAGGGCTCGATCAGAAAGCGGCCCTCGGGACTGGTGCCGAGCGGAGTCTGCAGACGAAAGCGCACCGGCCCGATCTCGGCATCCGGCGATACTTCGATCTCCACTGTCACTTGATTGCGCGGCGGCAGCGGGCCCAGATCGATTGTCGATAGCGTGCCATTCGAGCCCAGGCGAACATCGGAGAGATCCGGCAGTTCTTTCACGCGCAGGATACGGCCCGTGACGCCCGGCTCGCTGAAATATATCGCGCTGGACCTGGCAAGATTGAGACCTTCCACCGTCATCTCCACCGTGGTTCCGCGCGCGACGCCGATCGGCGAAACCGAGTTCAGCGTCGGCGGCGTGGTGCGGTTGCCGGAGGGATGGTCGCTGGTGGATGCGGCGAAAAGGGCCAGCGGAACGGCGATCAACAGCGCGGTTTTGTTCATCGGATTGCCATGTTCTGGTTAGCGGCCGGAGCCGGAGTGAGTTCCCAGGTGCCATCAAAGCGGCCGGCCGCGAAGTTCTTGCCGTCTGGAGAAAATTGGAGCCCGTAGGCCCAGTCGGATTCGGCCCAGGACTTCAGCTCGGCCAGGTCCTTGGCTCGATACATTTTCACGGTGCGGTCCGCCGAGGAAGACAGCAGCGTCGCCCCATCGGGTGACCATGCCAGCTTCAGAATCGCGTCCTCGTGCGCGATGAGCGTATTTTCCAGCGTGCCGGATTTGTCGGCCAGCGTCCAGATGCGGATGCTCTTGTCGAGTCCGGCGGCGGCAACGCGGCTGCCCGTTGGATCGAGCGCCAGCGTGTTGATGCCGTCCTGCGATTCAGACAGTGTATACAGGCGCTCGGCGGTGGCGACGTTCCAGATTTTGACGGTGCGGTCCGCGGCGCCCGAAATCAGACGCTGCCCATCCCGCGTGAACGCGATGGCGTAGACGGCATCGATGTGATCTTTATAGGTTCGAATTTCCTTTTCAGCGGCGAGATCCCAGAGTTTCACAAACTTGTCATAACTGCCGCTGGCCAGCGTGCGCCCATCCGGCGAAAACGCGATGGCGTAAATGCAATCCGAGTGACCGCGCAGAGTGTGCAACCGTTTGCGCTGCGCTATATCGAAGATAAGCACTTCGCCCGAGCGCGCCGGCAGTCCTCCGGCGGCGGCCAGTTGCGTGCCATCGCGGGAAAACGCAACCGAGCGCACGGCGTCGGCAGCGCCCGTGAGAGTAGCCACCGTTTGCTTCGTGGCGGCGTCAATCAGGCGAACTTCACGAAACCCGGCGAAGGCGATCAGCTTGCCGTCGGGACTATACGCGAGATCGTAGATCGAGGCGCGTGGTTGCGACTTGGGTGCAAGCCTGGGGAGTGCCGCAGCCACCGCTGCTTCCGTTGGCGCGGGAGCGCCCGCGTCGATCCAGGCTTTGATCGCCGCAGTCTCCTCCACGGAAAGCTTCGTGTTATCCATCGGCATCGCGGGCGCAAGTTTGCCCGTGATCATCTGATACAGGCGGCTCTGCACGGCGCTTCCGGCGACAATGATTTTGCCGTGATTGCCGCCCTGCTGGATGCCGTCGTAAGTTTCAAGATTGAGGCTGCCCATTTTCACCGACGTTGCATGGCATCCGTAGCAGCGGGCAGCAAAGATGGCCGCGACATCCCGATATGCAGGCGCGGCATGAAGCGCCATGCCGGTAATAGCAACCAGGATCGCCCCCACGGCGCCGCGCGCATGAGCAAGCGAACGTCGCCCGGAGATGCGCAAAAAGAGACGCGGCCGTTCAGTTCCGGATTTACGCATCTTAGTGGTTAAACAAAAACTCTTTGCTGGTCAGGAGCGCCCACAGCATGTCTTCCAGCGCCTGGCGACGCGCATCGCGAGTCGACTCCGGAGCAGCCTTCGCCAGCCTGGATTTGTCCAGCTCCGCCAGCAGCGCCGCCTTCTCCGCATCCGCTGGATAACGGCTGTAAGCAGTCAGAAACACATGGTCGAGAATTCTTGAGTCCGACAGCCCCAGCTTCAGGAAGAGGCTCACGTACCCATCCGGAGCGCTCAGCTTCTTGTTGAGCGTGTCGCCGTTGATCACGTGCAGCGCCTGGCCGATGGTTGGATCCACCGAACGCTCCGAGGAGTCGCAAATCTGGCGCAGCGGGCGCCCGAACACCGTCAGAAACAGCGACTTCACCTGCGTATCGGGCAGCTGCATCGCGCGCGTGCCGGCGGGATAGTTCGAATATTGAGTCGGCACTCCGGTGACTTGCGAATACGCGTCCAGAATTACCTCGGCCGGGAGCCGCTTGATGATGTACTTCGAATAGAAAACGTTGTCGGACTGGTTGGTAGCATTGCTTTCCGACGAAAGCTGATAGACGCCGCTGCTCATGATCGTCTTGATCAGGCGCTTCACGTTATACCCGTTCTTCACGAAATCGGCGGAGACCGCGGCCAGCAGCTCTTCGTTGGACGCCGGATTTGTAGCGCGCAGATCGTCCACCGGATGCACGATGCCGCGGCCCATGAAATTTCCCCACACGCGATTGACCACTGAGCGGGCGAAGAATGGATTCTCGGGGCTGGTGAGCCAGTCCGCGAAAACGATGCGCCGATCCAGCGGCGAATCCAGCGCAAGCGCTTTCCCATCCAGCGGCGTCGGTGGCAGCGGCCGCAGCAGACGCGGGTGCATCACGTCACCGGAGGTCTTCGCGAAAATCACGTCGTCCCCTGCCTCGGCGCCGTTCTTGATCCCTACCCGCGAGAACAGGTTGACCATGGAGAAGTACTGCTTCTGGGTCCACTTCTCCAGCGGATGATTGTGGCAGCGCGCGCAGGTGATGCGCTGGCCGAGGAAAGCAGATGTCGTGGTTTCCGTCAGGTCGATGGGATCCTTGTGGAGGACGAAGTAATTCAGCGCGCCGTTCTCGCGCGACGACCCCGAAGCCGTGAATATGTCGCGTGCGAACTGGTTCCACGGTTTGTTTTCCTTCACCGATTCGCGGACCCAATCATAGAAAGCCCACATCGCGTTGGTTCCCAGCTTGCGGCTCGATACCAGCAGCAGATCGGACCATTTGTAAGCCCAGTAATCCACGAACTCGTCACGGTCCAGCAGCGAATCGATCAGTTTCTCCCGCTTGTCCGGCGCTTTCGAAGCCAGGAAATTCTCCACATCCTCGGCGGAGGGCAGTATTCCGGCCGCATCGAGATAAGCGCGGCGAATGAAAACCGCATCGCTGGACGGGCCTGACGGGGCAATATGCAGTTTCTTAAGCTTCGCGAGCACCAGGTCGTCTATAGAGTTCCGGCGCGGGAATTTCGTGTAGGAATCGTCGGCGATCTGCATGGGATAAGGGACCGTGAGCCGCGAATAGAGCACGCGCGACGAATATCCCAGCGTGACCGCAGCCTCCCCCGGGCCGTTAATCTTGACGTGGCCCGTATCGTCCACGCTCGCGACGCCCTCGTTCGCCGACGAATAGCGCACCCAGCGAGTGACGTCTTCGGTACGGCCGTCCGAGTATTTCGCGAGCACTACCAGCTGCTGTTCGGCGCTTGGCTGCAGCGTCGCCGCGGCCGGATAAACTTCGAGTCCCGTGACGTCGGGATCGCCGGCCGCGGGACCGGGCGCGCCCTCGGCGATCCACTCGGAAAGAATCCGGTATTCGAGCGAGTCCGGGGCGAAGCGCTTGCCGCCGCCATGCGGGATGGTGAAAGTGGGCTTCAACAGAATCAAGCTGGCGCTGGGATCGGCCAGCGACACGCGGCGTCCCACTGACTGGCGCAATAGCGTGTCGTAATCCACTTCCGGATCGTAACCACGGAGCGTCAGCTTCAATCCGTTCTTGCCCGCGAGCGCGCCATGGCAAGCGCCGGAGTTGCAGCCCACCTTGGTCATCACCGGGATCACATTGTTGCGAAAGTTCCAGCTGAACGGTTTCTGCGCGCCGGTGACGCGGATCTTAGCTGTCGCCGTAGCGCCGCCGGCCGTCGCGGTGATCACTGCCTCCCCGTCCGCTTTGGGAGTCACTGCGCCGGATGCGTCCACCGCCGCGATCGCGGGGTTCGACGAGACCCACTTCGCCTTCGCGGTCAAATCCTGCTGGTAGCCTGCCTCCGCAAATTCGGCGATCAGCTGCTGCCTTGATTCGGGCGTAGAAAGCGTCACCGAGCCGGGCAGGATCGCAAGCTCCCCCGCCGCCAGCGTACTTACTCCCACCAGCACGGCCAGCCACTTCATGAAAACAGCTCCGAGATCGGCTCGATGCCGCGATCCACCACTGGCACTGGACGCCCCTGTGCCCCAGGCAGTTCGGTTTTCAGATCGATGCCGAGCCCCCGGTAAACGGTAGCGGCGATCTCAGCCGGAGTCGTCGGGCGATCCTTCGGCGCCGCCCCAATCGCGTCCGATGCCCCGATCACCTGCCCGCCCTTCACTCCGCCGCCGGCCATCAGCACGGTCCAGCATTGCGGCCAGTGGTCGCGCCCGCCCGCCGGGTTCACCTTCGGAGTCCGCCCGAATTCGCCCATCGCGAGGATCATGGTGTCATCCAGCAGCCGGCGGTCCTGCAATTCCTGCAGCAGCGACGAATACGCCATGTCGAACATCGGCCCCACCAGGTCGCGGTAACAACTGATGGGACTGAACGGACGCGAGCCGTGAATGTCCCAGGTGATTTCATCGAACACGGTTTCAAACATGTTGACCGTGACGAAACGCACACCCGCTTCGATCAGCCGTCGCGCCAGCAGACAGCTTTGCCCGAAGCGATTCATCCCGTACTTCTGGCGAACCTCATCCGGCTCGCGATGCAGCTCAAAGGCCTCGCGGGCCTTCTGTGACGACATCAGCGTGTAAGCCTGGTGAAAAGTGGAGTCGAGCAATCGTGCATCCTGCGAAGTCTCGAACATGCTGACGGATTTATCCACCATCTCGCGCCAGTTGCGCCGGCGGTCGACGCGGAGCGCCGTGAGGTAATCCGGCGGAAGCATGTCCGGAACCCGGAAGTTCGGATCGGAAGGATCGGCGTTCAGCACAAATGGATCGTATGCTTTGCCCAGAAAGCCGGCGTTCTGGCCGTGCGGCATGTTGCCGCCGGTGTTGCCGATCGGCCTCGGAAGCAGCACATGGGCCGGGACATCGCCCTTGGACCCCTTGAGCTTGGAGAGCACGCAGCCATAGTGCGGAAATTCGACGCCGCCCAGAAACAGGTGGCCCGTTTGCATCATCTGATGGCCCGTATCGTGGACCGCGGCGGCAGTGTGGTACATGCTGCGGATCAGCGCGTACTTGTCCGCGTGCTTCGCCATGCGCGGGAAATTCTCGGAGATTTCAATCCCTGGAACGTTGGTCTTGATGGGCTTGTAGGGTCCCCGTATCTCTATGGGAGCATTGGGTTTCATGTCCCAGGTGTCCAACTGCGACGGGCCGCCCACCAGCATCAGCATGATGCAGTTGGTGTCGCGCTTTTCTTTGTCGACAGCGCCTTGCGCCTTCAGCGAGTAGAGGCCTGGCAGACCCAGACCCAGCGCGGTCAGCGCCCCGGCATGCAGAAAATCGCGGCGGCGCAGCCCGTCGCAAAACTCTACACAGCGGTCGGCATCGAGTCGAAACATGGGCCCTCCGGAAGGCGGCTGTTGGCATTGATTTTAACACCTCAAACTGGTGTACGCTAAACGCCATGCGCACGCACGGCATCCCGAAACTGAAATGACTAAAGCAGCCATCGGAATCCGCGCGCATTCCGGATGGGCGATGCTCGCCGCCGTTGCCGGATCCGTGCGGTCGCCAATCGTCATCCTGCGACGTCGCATCGAGCTGATCGAGCGCGGCGTCCCGAAGCAGCCCTATCACGCGGCCAAGGACCTGCCATTGCCCGATGCCGAAATCCTAATCCATCAATGCACGGACGTCGCCACTCGCCTGGCAACAGCGGCGATCCGCAAGTGCATCGACGATCTTCGTGCTGACGGCTACTCAGTCGATCGCGGCGGCGTCCTGCTCGGCTCCGGCCGCTCCGTCGCCGACCTTGCTAAGGTGCTGGCCTCGCATCCCATGCTGCACACCGCGGAAGGCGTCCTGATTCGCAATACACTGCGGGAAGCCGGCGAGAGTTGCGGGCTTGCCGTATCCGGTGTCAAAGAGAAGGAACTGTACGATGTCGCGGCATCGAGATATCGGCTCTCCGTCGATGAACTGCGGCGCCTGGTGACCCAGGCTGGACGCGGTATCGGCCCGCCCTGGGGACAGGATCAGAAAGATGCCAGCCTGGTGGCGTGGCTGTCATTGGACTAGATGACCGATGATCCTGGAATCGAGATTCTGGAAGGATGACTTGCTGGCGCATGCAGCTTCCCTGCGCGCCCGCATGGCGCAGCAGCGCTGGAGCGACGCCTCTTTCGCCCGCTGCGAGCAAAGCATCATGCTCGGTTTTTACGCGATCCGCAAACTGATCGAAGCGCGTAGATTATCCAGGAGTACTCGCATTGCGCCGGTTCCCATGCGCTCCTATCCTGCGCGGGGGATCCCCGCAACGCTGGCAAACAAGGATCGAGTGGAACAGCTGTACGATTTGGAACATGGCTTGGCCTGTAAACGCCCGCTACGATTCGTGTGCAACCAGGCGATTCACAGCTTCGTATTCTTGCTGGTCACCGACGAACAACGGCACTTGGTGGGCGTTATGGTCAACACCACGAACAATTGCTCGGAGGAAGTCCTGGAGCTTTCAGCCATGACCATCGCCGATGTCTTCGAACGAGTGGGGAAAGATCGCCGCTAACGCTTGCGCCCGCGCTTCTTCGCGCCCGGCTGGCTCTCAGCTGCGAACGCCTCGTCGATGATCTCGGCCTGCTCCTGCTGGTGCCGCTTTAGCGATCCGGCCGCCGTACTGGCGCTCTCCGCCCGGCCAATGTACGTGACCGCTGGGCCAATTTGATCTCGAATAAAACTCCACGCTCCCATATTGCGCGGTTCTTCTTGCACCCACGCGATCTCAGCGGTGGCCGGATAGCGCGCAATGACGTCCTTCACCTCAGCCGCCGGGAACGGATAAAGCTGCTCCACGCGAATCACCGCGACGTTATTCGACTGCTTCTTCTCGCGTGCTTCCACCAGATCGTAATAGAGCTGGCCCGTGCACAGCACTACTCGCTTCACCTTGCCCGGCTCAATGGTATCGGGGATCACCTCGCGGAACCCGCCGGATGTAAGATCGCCGATCACCGAGGTTGCTTTCGGATGCCGCAGCATGCGCTTGGGCGTGAATACGATCAGCGGCTTGCGAACGCCGCCGTACATCTGGCGCCGCAGCAGATGGAAGTATTGCGCCGGCGTGGTGGCGTTCACCACCCGCATGTTGTCTTCCGCGCACAGCTGCAGGAAGCGCTCCATGCGCGCGCTGGAATGCTCGGGACCCTGGCCTTCATACCCATGCGGCAGCAACAGCACCAGGCCGCTGGGCTGTCCCCACTTGCTTTCGGCGCTGGCGATGAACTGGTCAATCATGATTTGCGCGCCATTCACGAAATCGCCGAACTGGGCTTCCCACATCACCAGGGTCAGCGGGTCCGCCACACTGTAGCCGAATTCGAACCCCATCACCGCGTATTCGCTGAGCGAGCTGTCGAAAACATCAAAGCGTGCCTGCTTGGGATGCAAGTGACGGAGCGGGATATAGCGCGCGCCGGTTTCACTGTCGAAGTATTCCAGGTGCCGCTGCGAAAATGTACCGCGACCTGAATCCTGTCCGCTAAGCCGCACCGGCGTGCCTTCCAGCACCAGGCTGCCGAATGCCAGCGTCTCCCCTGTAGCCCAGTCGATGGGCGCGCCGTTAACCACCTCCCGGCGTCGCTTCAGAAACACTTCCAGCTTGGGATGCACGTGGAAGTCCGCCGGGAACGTGGTGACGCCTTCCAGAATGCGTTCCACCGCTTGAGTCGCTACGGCCGTCTCCGGAATAACGCGCTCCGCGGATTCCGCATCCACCGCGCTCAAGTCCTGGACTTCGAACTTCTCGGCGTTCTTCTTTGCAGCGTCGTAAATTTCATTCAGCCGCGCCGATACCTTCTTGCGCATGCGCTGTACGTCGTCAGAATCCACCAGCTTTTCACGCATCAGGCGATCGGCATACTGTACCGCCACTGAGGGATGGTTCTTGATCTTGCGATAAAGAATGGGCTGCGTATAGCTGGGGTCGTCGGCCTCATTGTGTCCATGGCGGCGATAGCACACCATGTCGATCACCACGTCCTTCTTGAACTCCTGCCGGAAGTCGTAGGCCAGCTGGGCCACGCGAATACACGCTTCCGGATCGTCGCCGTTTACATGGAAAATAGGAGCTTGGACCATACGTGCCACGTCAGTGGAATACGTCGCCGAGCGCGCCTCGTTGGGATTCGTGGTGAACCCGATCTGGTTATTGATTACCAGGTGAATGGTGCCGCCGGTGCCGTAGCCTTCCAGCTGCGAGAGGTTGAATGTTTCCGCCACCACCCCCTGGCCCGCGAATGCCGCATCCCCGTGGATCAGAATGGGAATCACGCGCTCGCGTTTTTCATCGCCCAGGCGATCCTGCTTGGGGCGCACGATGCCTTCCACCACCGGATCCACCGCTTCCAGATGGCTGGGATTGAAAGCAACCGATACCACCACTTCCCGGCCGCCCGCTGATTTGCGCACGCCGCTGGCGCCCAGATGGTACTTCACATCGCCAGAGCCTTGCGTGCTGAACGGGTCGATATTTCCTTCGAATTCCGAGAATACCTGGACCATCGACTTGCCGACGACATTGGCCAGCACGTTCAGCCGCCCGCGATGCGTCATGCCGATCACGGCTTCATGCACGCCGGTTTCCCCCGCCCGATCCAGCATTTCGTCCAGGATGGCTATTGCGGATTCCGCGCCTTCCAGCGAGAAGCGCTTGTGCCCGATAAAGCGGGTGTGCAGGAAATGCTCAAACTCCTCGGCTTCAATCAGCCGGTCCAGCGTGCGCACGCGATCCGCGTCATCCAGCGGCCACTGATTGCCGGTCGGCTCCATGCGCCACTGGAGCCAGATCTTCTGCTCCGGCACCTGGATGTGCATGTACTCGCATCCGATCTTGCCGCAGTAAGTAGAGCGCACGGTTTCAAGGATCTGGCGGAGCGTAGCGGTCCGGCCCAGCGAGCCTTCTTCAGCCAGCATGGTTGCACCGACAAATTCGCGATCCAAATCCCACATGGTAAGCCCGTACGTAGCCGGATCTAGCTCCGCGTGATGCGCCAGCGGAACACTTAACGGATCCAGATCCGCGATCAGGTGCCCGCGCACGCGATACGCGTGGATCAACTGGAACGCGGCGCCTTGCTTGGCTGCCTCCTCCAGCCCGGCGGCGCGGCCCGGCAGCGCAACCCCGCGGTCGGATTCCCAGACGAAGGCCCGGTACGGGATATTCAGTTCGGCGAATATTTGATCGTAGAAGCCGTCCGCACCTTCCAGCAGGCCTTGCAGGCGGCCCAGGAACAGGCCCGATTCCGCGCCTTGGATCACGCGATGGTCATACGTGCACGTGACCATCATCACCTTGCCCAGCCCCAGCGCCGCGCGAACTCCCTCGGAGACGCCGCGATATTCGGCGGGATAGTCAATTGCGCCGGTCGCGATGATCGCTCCCTGCCCCGGCATCAGCCGCGGCACCGAGCCTAGCGTGCCCACCGTTCCCGGATTCGTCAGCGAAATCGTGGTGCCTTCAAAATCGGCCAACGCAAGTTTGTTTGTGCGCGCGCGGGCGACCACGTCGTCAAAGGCCGCCAAGTATTGTTCGAAAGTCAGCGATCCTGCGTTCTTTATGTTCGGAACTTTGAGTGAGCGCACTCCGTCCTTGCCGGCCACGTCCACCGCGACACCCAGATTCACCTGAGCGTTCACCACGCGGTTGCCTTCGCCGTTGGCCCAGGCATACGCGTGGTTTAAGGTAGGATTCGATTCCAGCGCTTTCACCACCGCCCACCCGATGATGTGCGTGAAGGATATCTTGCTCTTGCTCGCGAGGCTCCGGTACTCGTTCAGTACCCGCCGGTTCTCGTCAATCACTTTCACCGGGATCACGCGCTGCGAGGTGGCCACCGGGATGGATAGGCTCGCGGTCATGTTCTCGGCTATCCGGGCCGCCGCGCCGCGCAAAGGAACTAGTGGTCCGGTGACAGGCGCCGCCTTGGGCGCATCCCCATTTCCCGCGGCTTTGGGGGCGCTTCCGTTGGATTCGAAAACCTTTTTCCAGCTCTCGTCCACGGCCTTTCGATCATGCAGATATTGTTGATAAAGCTCATCTTCGAGCCAATCGTTGATTCCAAACGGATGGGTTTCTTGGGGCATGCAGGCTAACTTCGAGGCTTCCTGTATCTATGATACCGTGACGCCCTACCGAATCGCGATCTGCACCGGCCTCGGCGTCGTGTAAGGCCCGGCGTTGACGATCACGGGTTGATTCGGACCAGTCTGGGCCTGCGGCGAAATTCGCACATTGATCAGCATCACGCCGGCCACCAGGCCGTACGCCTGCCCGGCGTAATGTATCTCAGCCGCCGCGCCACCGATGGTCACCGCCACCGGAAACACCAGGACGGGGAGATTCGACGTATACACGCGCCCGTCTTCCAGCGCCGGAATCGTAGGACCGAAGCCCGCGCCGTACAGCGATACAATCGACCCCCGCGCGGTCGGGTTTTGAGGCGAATTGACGGTGCCGTCCTGATTGACGATGGCCCCCTGCAGCGTTGGCTGCGGACCCAGCGTGAACTGCGCAGGGGACGCCGGAACCACCGGCAGAGTAACCGCCGGGGAAGCTCCCGCCGGCGTCTTCACCACCACTTGAACGGAAGATTTGCCGGCCACCGACACCGGCACCACCGCGCGGGCATCGTCGCTGGTGACAAAAACCAGCGGAGCCGCCACGCCATCGAAATCCACCTCCACTCCGGCCAGCGTGCGCGAGACGCGCCCCTCCGCGTCGAGAGTCAGCACCGCCGAATTGAGCGGCCCCAGATTGGTCCCTATCAAGTCGACGATCTGGCCCGCCGTAACCGGCCCGAAATCATAGCCCGCGACGCTGGTGACGCCGTCCCGGAAAACGACGGGCGTGGCCGGACCCGAATCCGATATTTTCAGCACGAACGCCCCGCTCACCACCGTTCCATTCACCGACGATAGCGTGCGGCTGGCCGGCGGAGGCGTATAGGGCGACTGCGGCGTGACCGGGAAGCCTTGCGCCTCGCTGTTTCCCGCGATATAGATATTTCCCTGACCATCGACGGCCACCGCCGTGGCTTCGTCGTTTCCGAAGCCGCCAAGGAATGTCGAGAAGAGAAATTTCGTTCCCGTTGGATCGAGTTTGGTTACGAATGCCTCCGCGCCGCCTTGAGGGATGCGCTGGATGTTCGCCGCGAGAGGAAAGTTGTTGGAGCCCGTGGATCCCACGATGATGGCGTTTCCCGCAGCATCCACCGCCATGCTCTGTCCGATATCGTAACCCGCGCCGCCGATGTAGGTCGCATAAATCAGGGCTGATCCGGAGGCGTTCAATCGCGCGGCGAAGGCGTCCCCCAGGCTACCGCCGAACACCGATTCAGCCGCTTTAGGCGTGGTTTGAAATCCATCCACCACAATGCCGGATACAAACACGTCGCCGCCGGGACCGGCCGCAATGGCATTGATGCCGCCCGCGAAGTAGGTCGCAAAGACGACTGCGGTTCCGGCGGGGTTCACCTTCGCGATGAAGTTCGCATAGGCAGTATTGGTTCGCTGCAAAGCGTCGGGGCTCACCGGAAAATCGATCGAATGCGTCACGCCCGCGACGTAGACTGCGCCCGAGCTATCCAACGCCAGCGAGCGCGGCGCGTCTTCGCCACCGCCGCCGCCGAACGAGAAGCTGTAGACCAGGGCCGTGCCCTGGGAATTCAATTTGTCAATGACCACCGCGCCGCCCGTAGCGGTCCGGTTCTCGCGCCCAATATACGCGTTCCCTGTGGTATCGACGGCGAGGGCGCTCGGAAAACCCTGAACTCCCGTTGAATAAAGCAGTTTCGAGCCGGCCGGGTCCAGCTTGAAAACAAACGCCGCCAAACCCGGCCCATTGCCCACCGGCTGCAACGCCCCATCGGTGGAAGGGAAATCCGTCGATCGCGTGGTTCCGAGAACCACCGCATTCCCCGCCGCGTCCACGCCGATCTGCATGCCCGAATCTTCACCGCTGCCGCCGATGTAGGTTGAATACACCAGCGCCGTTCCCGCCGCGTTCAGTTTCGTCACAAAGACGTCGCCGCACTGCACTTGCACAGTGAGGATGGTCCCGCAAACCCCTCCGTGATTGGTTTGCAGGGGATTGGCCGTGGGAAAACCCGAAACGGCGCGCCCAGTCACATACGTGTTGCCATCCTTATCCACGGCCAGGCTCGAGAAGCGGTCCGTATTGCCGTTCCCCAGGTAGGCCGACCACGTGATCACCGGGTCGATAGTCAGCTTGCGTCCGCGATCGTAATCAGAAAGAGAGAAAGTAACCAGCCCTTCGCGATCTATTCGGAATCGCCCTGGGATGATCGTCTCGCCCTGGTAAATCACCGGCCGGCGCAGCCGCATGGCGCCCACAGCGATGTCGCCTTCCGCGGTCATGGCGGGTGTTCCGCCCCGCAAGCGCAGCCGTATCGCGCGCGGGTCGGCTTGCGGCGCGACGTCAAAGTCGAATTCGTCCCCATGAAAGATCAGGTCGATGCCGGGATAAAGATTTCGATACTGGACCGAACCGAACTGCGGAATTCCCGTGCGCCAGTTCTTCGGATCGCGCCCGATAAAGTAGTTGCTGACGCCGGCCTGGGGATTTTGCGGTTCGATGATCGCGTCCGCGCGCCCGTGTTCAAAAACAATCTCAACTTGCGGAGCGCCCGGCGCAGCCAGCACCGCTCCCGAGCGCGAAAGATACACAGCTTGATTCGCGGACCGGGCCAGATACAAAAAGCGCGCATCCGCCTGCCCCCGATTCGCCTCAAACGCAAGCGGCAGCCCCGCGTGCAGCAACGAAGAACAAACCACCAGATACCGCCACATCACCATCATTGTAGGGCGGACCTCCTGGTCCGCGCGGCGCCCCCGGCGCCGCTCGTTTGCTACTCTGCCTAAGTGCGCCTCCTGGTCTTCTCCGACATCCACGGCGACACGCTGGCCCTCGAGCGCCTCATGCGCCAACCGGCCGACATCTACTTCGCCGCCGGCGACCTCGGCAACTGGGGACGCGGCCTCGACAAAATGGGACCGCTGATGCAGCCTCACGCGGACCGCGTCTGGGTGATCCCCGGCAATCACGAATCCTCCGATGACACCACCCGCTTCTGCCAACAATTCGGCTTCCGCGACATGCATGGCCGCGCCGAAAAGATCGCGGGCGTCACCATAGCCGCCCTCGGCTACTCCAATCCCACACCCTTCAACACGCCCGGCGAGTATTCCGAGGATGAACTGGCCACACGCCTCGCCCCCTTCGCCGGAATCGACCCGCTGGTGCTCATCTGCCACTGCCCTCCCAAGGAAACCGCTCTCGACCGCGCCGGAAACGGCCAACACTTCGGCAGCACCGCCGTGCGCGATTTTATCGACACGAACCAGCCGCTGTATTTCTGCTGCGGGCACATCCACGAAGCGGCCGGCGTATCGGCGCAACTGGGCCGCACCAAGGGATTCAATGTGGGAAAGTCAGGCGTAACCCTGGACCTGACCAGCCTGGTAAAATAGAAGCGGATGACACTCGAAGAACTCGAAAGAGAGTACGTTTCGCTCCGCCAGCAGGCCGACGCTGTGCGGAGCTATCTTTGACGCCCCCGGCAAACAAGCCCAGTTAAATCAGACCGAAGAGCAGATCGCTTCCCCGGACTTCTGGAATCAGCCCGAGAAGAGCCAGAAGATCATGCAGGATCGCAAGCGGCTGGAGGAGTCCCTCGCCAGCGCGAAGGAAGTGGCGTCGCGCACTTCGGACCTCGACACGCTATTCGAACTCGCGCGCGAAGGCGAGGACGTCGCCGCCGAGCTCGCCAAGGAGATGAAGTCATTCTCGGAGCGCCTGGAGAAGCTCGAGACCGGCATGCTGCTCTCCGGCGCCAACGATTTCCGCAGCGCCATCATGACCATTCATCCCGGCGCCGGCGGCACCGAAAGCCAGGACTGGGCCGAGATGCTGCTGCGCATGTACCTGCGCTGGTGTGAGCGCAACGGCTTCGAATCCGTGATGACGGACCGGCTGGAGGGCGAAGGCGCGGGCATCAAATCGGCCACGCTCGAAATCAACGGCGAGAACGCTTACGGCCTGCTCCAGAGCGAGGTGGGCGTGCATCGCCTGGTGCGCATCTCGCCCTTCGACGCGAACGCGCGCCGGCATACGTCGTTTGCGTCCGTGTTCGTGTGGCCGCAAGTTGACGATGACGTGAAGATCGACGTGAAGCCCGAGGAACTTCGAATCGACGTCTTTCGAGCCAGCGGCGCCGGCGGGCAGCACGTCAATCGGACCGAATCGGCCGTGCGCATGACGCATCTACCCACCGGTATCGTGGTGCAGTGCCAGAATGAGCGCTCGCAGCATAAGAACCGCGCCAGCGCCATGAAGCAGTTGCGCGCGAAGCTGTTCGAGTTTGAGATGGACAAGAAGCGCGCCCAGGAGCGCAAGCTCGAGGATACGAAGCTGGAGATCAACTTCGGCAGCCAGATCCGCAGTTATGTGCTGGCGCCTTATCGGATGATCAAGGACCACCGCACCAAACTATCGGTCGGTGACGTGGACCGCGTACTGGACGGCGATCTGGAGCAAGTCATCCATGCGTTCCTGGCATGGAAAAAGACCGGCCGCGTTTACGGCGCTGACGGAAAAGAAGACCTTGCCGACTAAGGGCCCCCCTGGCTCCGCCGAAATCGCCGACGCGGCCGCTCTCCTCCGGGCCGGCAAGCTGGTCGCATTCCCCACCGAAACCGTATACGGCCTCGGCGCGAACGCGCTCGACGCAGCCGCGGTAGACCGCATCTACAGCGCCAAGGGCCGTCCCGCCACCAGCCCCCTTATCGTGCATGTGGCCTCTATGGAAATGGCCCGCGATCTCACGCTCCGGTGGCCGCCCGAGGCCGAAACCCTCGCTCGCAAATTCTGGCCCGGTCCTCTCACTCTTGTACTCCGCAAGCACCCCTCGATTCCAGATCGAGTCACCGCCGGACTAGACACCGTGGGCTTGCGCATGCCGTCCCATCCGGTGGCCCTCGATCTGATCCGCGCCGCGGGAGTTCCGCTGGCCGCTCCCAGCGCTAACCGGTTCGGAGCGCTTTCGCCCACTACCGCCGATCACGTCCGCTCCGCATTTGGAGTTGCCGTCGCGATGGTCCTCGATGGCGGACCAGCCAAAGTCGGAATCGAATCCACAGTGCTTTCGCTGGCCGGATCAGGCCCGGTATTGCTGCGCCCCGGTGTGATTTCGCGAGCCGATATCGAAGCCGAAATCGGTCCCGTGGCAGCGGCGGGTACGTCAAACTCCGGATCTCATGCCTCGCCCGGATTGCATCCCAGACATTACAGCCCGCGCACACCGTTGCTCCTGACCGAACGCGGGCAGGCGCCCGCGTACGGCCGCGGGGCGCTTCTTTGGATTCATCATTCGGCGCCCGCGGCAAGGCTGGTGCACATGCCTGCCGATCCGGATGCATACGCAGCGGCGCTGTACGCCACTCTTCATTCGCTGGACGCCGAAGGCTGGGATTGGATCGCGGTGGAGCGCCCGCCCGATGAGCCGCGCTGGGCCGCGGTGCTGGATCGCTTGACGCGGGCGGCACGCCGATGAACCAGTTGATCCAGGAAATAAACGACACCGAAGTCGCCTCGCCGGTACTTTGGTGGCTTGGCCATTCCGGCTTCGCGGTGAAGTATCGTGGCATCGTCTTCTATGTCGACCCGTGCCTGTCGCGCACCCAGACGCTTGATCCCGCCCTTGTGACCAACGCGGACATGATCCTCTGCACGCATGCCCATCCCGGCCACATGGATCCCGCCTCGCTGCCCGCCATGCTCAAGGCGTCGCCGCGCGCGAAAGTTGTCCTGCCCAAGAGTGCCGCCGCGCACGCATTCTCAATCGGCATTCCTTACGCGCGCATGACCACCACCGATTCGGATTTGCGCGTCGAGTATTTCAAGGACGGCCTCTATGGACGCGTCTACGCCGTACCGTCGGCCCATCCAGAGCTGAACTACACTCCCACTAGCGGCTATCCGCAACTGGGATATCTCATCCGCTTCGGCGAGTGCACCATTTATCATGCGGGCGATTGCCGCATGTATGACGGAATCGTGGACCGCTTGCGGCCCTACAATGTCACCGCCGCGCTTCTGCCCATCCAGGGCGAGGGCAACTTCGGCGTAGCCGAGGCCGGCGAGCTTGCCGAAAAAATCGGAGCTCGCTGGCTGGTTCCCATGCACTACGAAGGCGCGGGCGCCGGCCGCTTCATCGATCACATGCTGGGGTTCCGCCCCGGCGTGGGATTCAAAGTATTTCAGCCCGGCGAGCGCTGGCTGATTCCATAACGCCTCAGTTCTCCGGACGCGGAGAAAGCTGCCGCAGCAGCTCCAGCGCCCGCGGGGAATGCGCCACCGGCTGCCCCAGATAAAGCGCCAGCATGCGCCGCGCGCGTTCGATGTCGCCCGCCGCGGCCGAGACTTCGGCCAGGCTGCGGGCGCACTCGGGCAACAGCGGCGCATGCTCCACGTATTGAGCACACTCGGTTTCCATGTGCGTGATAACGCGGGCGCTCTTGTCCTCAAACACCGGAATTTCCGGCGGCGGGTTGAGATAGAAGATCAAGCTTTGCGGATCGTCGTAGATCAGCTTCCATTCCGCGGCCCCGGGATCGCCCAGCGCCAGCACCAGCGGATACACGGCGCCCGTGACGTACTCGAACGAGTTGGTTACAATCACGCGCACACCGTGGCGCGACAGCACTTCGTTGCGGGGCCCCGTCATTTTGTTGCGCACCGAGTCGGCGTTGGAAACGACGCGCAGATAGTCCTGATACACCGATTCATTGAGCGCGCGCCCGTCGATGAACACGCGCTGCAAGCGGCCACAAACGCCAGATCATGTATCCGCCGTCTCCATACGTGTTAAAGAGCGGTGCCGCGATTTTCCGCGCGAGCAGGAAATCGCAGGCGCCTTGCGGGAATCGCCATGCCTCCACGCCGAACCGGAACAACCGGCTCTCCACGGCGCCGGCAGCGATGCCCGATACCAGCAACGCCAGCGCCGCGGCCATGCTGAAACGGGGAAATCGGATTCGCCAGGGAAAATACGCGGCGATGAGAATGGGAGCGAGGAATGCGATCAGCATCACGTTACGCAGCGCGGAAAGCGCGGCCGCCGCGAAGGCCGCGAACAGGATCCAGTCGGCATAGCGCACCTTCCGCCAGGACAGCGCCAGCACCAGCGCGCAGGCGAACAGCAGAATATCGAACGTGTACGGAGGCCCCCACAAGCTGGGACTCTTCCATTCAAACAGCGTGGACGTCAACACGCTCTCGCGATAATGAATGAGCGTTTCCAACACCCGGAACCCGTTGGGATTCAAACCCGATGCGGCGACCGCGGATGCGGATACCAGCCAAACGCGCATGGCATCCGCCGGCGCGCGCCCTTGCCGGCGCAGGATCGCCGCTTCCACCGAATACGCAGCCAGCACGATCCAGCCCAGGAAAAATCCGCCATGGCAGTTGGCCCAGATGATGGCCAGTGGAGGCAGCAGCCATAAGCCGCGGCGGAATTCGAGCGCCGCCACAAACACCGCCAGCAGCAGAAACGTAATCAGGAACGGCCGGTCCGCGGCGTACATGGTGGCAATGGGAACCGCCGCGAAAGCGGCCAACAGGCCCGCCAGGAAGCTTCCGCGGCGCCGCGCTGCCAGTATCCCCACTATCGCGCAAAACGAAGCCAGAAGCAGCGCACGAATCACCACCACGCCGGGAAAGCCGGCCACTGCGTAGACACAGTAAAGCATCGCCTGCGCCAGCCACTCGTGCGTCAGATTGAAATAGCGCGTCTGCTCTTCGCCGGGGTAAGCCGGCGCGCCGGAATTGCTGGTATACGAGAACGGATCGGGAACCGGCAGCGCGCGGTGCTCACGAACGTACTGCCCAGTCTTCAGGTGCCACCAGAAGTCGGGATCGCCGATCTCGGTGGAGAACAGCCCCGTCAGCAACACGGCGGCCGCCGCGATAATCGCGACGCGCAGCCAGGCCGGTTCCGCTCGCGCCCGGCTCACTTTGTCGGTCTGCGCCAGCGCGCCCTACTTCGGAGCGATGGGAATTCCAAACCCTCCGCCTGGATACGATTTGTTGTTCGCATCATAAGCAATCACCGCCAGCGGGCGGTTTGGACCCGTAGCAGCGTCATCCGGAATCTTGAACGTTATGATGTACACGCCGATCAGGCCCGGTGCGTACTCCGAGCTGATCACCTGCACGCCCATATCGTTGACTCCGATATCGAACCTCGCCACGATGCTTTGGTTTCCGGTTCCCGCCACGTTCGTGCTGGTGGGCGGGCTTACTTGTCCCATCCCCGTGACGAACATCTTGACGATATCGCCCTGATGGGCCGGATTCGATGGCGTGACGTAGCCGTTGCTGCGCAGCACCACCGCCTGAGGAGGTCCGAAATTGGTGGTGGCGAAAATGCCCGGACTATACGGGGCGACCTGAACATTGTTCAACGTCGTCGAAGTCCCGTTCGCCGCGTTGATAGTCACGGTGGTTGGACCCGGCGAAATTTCAAACGGGACCTGCACCGTCACTTGCTCAACTCCGTTCACGTTGGACACGGAGAAGATTGGCGATAAGATGCCGTTGAACGCCACCGAAACGCCGGCGAGCTGCGTCGGATGCGGCCCCACGATCACCGTGGGCACCACCACGCCCGAGATACCGGTCGCGATCCCGGTACCCGTGATGACGATGAGCGCGCCGGGTGACAGGCCGGGCTGGAAGCTACCAGCATTCAAGAAGACAATACCCGTGGGACCCGGAGCCACGGCAGAGAGCGTGAATGTGCGGATGATCCCGTTGGTGGACGCCTGCACCGTGATGGGGCCTGCGTTGGGCCCGGCCTGAACTGTAGTGGACGCTAAGCCACCGGCGATGGTAGTGGCCAGCGGGGTGCCCACTGTCGCGTTGCCGCTGGTCACGGCGAACGCTACCTGCGCTCCCACCACCGCGTTGCCTTGGCCGTCGGTCACCTTGACCACCAGCGGCTGCCCGAAGGCGGTGTTCACTTGGGTCGACTGTGCGTCACCCGAAACAATATTCAGCCCGCTCACCGGAACGGTGACCAGGAAAGTGAAAGTCTTCGAGATACTCCCCACGCTCACCTTCACCTGACCCGGACCGGCGGTGCTGCCCAGAGTCAGCGTGGCCTGGGAATAGCCGTTGGCATCGGTCGCGGTTACGTTACTGAGCGTCCCCGACCCCGAAATCACCTGGTAAACCACCCCCACATTCGCCAGCGCATTTCCGCCGGCATCGGTCACCCGCACCACCAGGGGCATCGGCAGGGTTTGTCCGCCGCTTCCGCTTTGGGTGTTGCCCGACACCAGAATCAACTGGCTGGGCGGTCCAGCGGTTACCGTGAAGCTGATCAAGGGCGAGTTCGCGAAGTAACCGGCATTCGCCGTGAATCGCGAAAATCCGAGCGTTGATCCGAACACTACATCGCAGGAAATCTGGCCCTTGGCGTCGCTGAGCGCGAAACCACCGGCGCATTCCACCGTCGCCGAGTTAGCCGTGGGACCCACGTGCGGATTGTGCTGCTCCTGCGGGAGAGCATTGCCTGAGGAATCCTGGTTTACCGGATTCTGACTCAGCGGATCGTTATCCAGATGCAAGCTGACGTTCGGAATCGGGATGCCCTGCGAGGACACCACCACGGCCGTCACCGCGCCTTTCAGCGTGCTGCCGGACGCGCCACTTAGAGCCTGGCCGTTTTGCGGTTTGAGGAACTGTACGAACGCCGGGTGGTCAAAGGGAATGGTGACAAAGAAAGTCGCGCTGGCTCCGCCCGCGGTGGCCTGCACTCCGGCCTGCGCAAAACCGGTTCCCGGCTGAACATCGGTATTAACGTAAACCACCGAAGCCATTCCATTCGAGTCGGTAGTTATCACGATGGAATTGCCGCTCAACCCGCCGCCGCTCAGCGAGCCGGTACCCTGCGTGATGGTAAATGTCACCGGTGAATTTGGAAGGGGAGCGCCGGTGGAATCCTTAAGCAGCACCACCATGGGGGCGCTGGCAATGGCGCCGCCTGAGGTGATTTGCGCGAACAGGATCTGGCCCTGGCCGGAAACGATGCTCAACGCTTCACCCGCGCCTCCGCCACCCGGGGTCGGAGTGCCGAATAGAAAGCTGAAATTCTGCGTCAGGCCGCCCACCGTCGCCGACACCACGCCCGATCCGGTGGTGGAAGGGGCAGTCACCAGCGTCGCAGCATAGCCGTCGAAGCCGGTGGTCACGGTGGTGTTCTGAACCGTGGCGCCGGAAGAGTCCGGCGTGAATGTGACCACGGCGCCCATAACCGGCCGTCCGCCGGCGTCCAGGACGCGCACGACGATTGGCGCCGACACCGTGCCCGGCTGAATCGTCTGCGCGATGTTATAGGCGTACAAATTCGCCGGAGGACCCGCGGAAGCCGCTCCCGCGAAGGAAAGAGCGCCGCCAGTGCTGCCAACCGGAAATTGCCCGGTCTGCGCATTGCTAGCCGGATCCACGCGGAACAGCGTTCCGTTCGAAACCAGATAAAGACTCTGCACCAGGGTCCGGTCGCCCACGGCGAGATCGTCGGACAGCGCTACCGAGCTCACTTGGCTCGCGTTGACTCCGGGAATGACCAGCGTGCCCAGGCTAAGGTGCGTCGGCGTGATGGTGATCGGATATAAGTTCTGCGTTTGCGAGGAATATGCGTAGGCCAGACCGTTGCCTGCCACAAGAATTTTGTCGATCACTACTCCGAAAGCCGGTATCGAGTTCACCAGCACGTGGTTGCTCAGGTCAAACTGGAAAACCGCGACTCCCGAACGCAGATCGCCGGCGAGCGCGAAGCGTCCGTCGGGCGTAAAACCCAGCTTTCCGGGACGCCCGTTTACAGGGATGTTCCCCATCGGCGTGGAACTCAAAGTATTGGCATAGAGCTCTTGAAAATAGTTCAGGCCGGTCACGTACAGGAAGCCGTTGGGACCCACCGAAACGCCCGTCAGCAAGCCGGGCAGCACCACTTGCGACAGGCTCGTATTCGTGGTCAAATCTACGGAGGTTAGAAGTCCGAACTGGTTGGGCTGGGTGCCGATGACGAAGGCCTTCGAGCCGTCCATGCTCACCGCGACGTCCAGAGCATTGCTCCCCACGTCAACGCCGCCGCTGACCACCGCGGTATCGGTGGCTGTATCGAAAATATAAAGCCGTCCGGCAGTAACCAGCAACCTGCGCCCATCGGGGGTGATCACCGCGGCGGTGGGAGGCTGGGGCAGGGCGGCGATCTGTTGCGCGTTCGTAAACGCGGAGTTCACCACCGTCACGACGCCCGAGTTCGAGATTACATAAAATTTGGTTCCGTCCGGCTTGGCCAGCACCTGAAACGCGCCGGCGCCAGCGTTAAACGTGCCGAGCGAGGACAGGCTGGCGGCGGAGGCCACAATTACGTTCGTGTTGGAGGACGCCGAACCCGGAAGGACGAATACGTCCTGCGCCTGGATGGCCGATGGGGCGGCTAATAGACACAAAGCAACCGCAATGCACCATATTCTGGACATTCTTATTAAACCTCTTTGAAATGTACTGGGACGCGGGCGGACTAAAGTCTAAGCGTACCATAACGAGGCCAGAAACAAAAAAAAGAGGGGGAGCCGAAGCTCCCCCTCTCTTGGTCCGGTCTTGCGGCCGGAGTTAGTGGGCCTTGTTTTCACCCAGGACGCCCGTCCGATCCAGCGTGGAGACATCCAGCTGGATGGCGAGGTAGCCCTCGGCGAGGTTGGTTGCCGCCGTGTCGCTGATGAAGGCGAATGCGTGGCAATACTGGAAGTTACTGGTTGCGATGATGTAGCCCTGGAAGCCGGCCATGGCG
>JALYHQ010000085.1 GCA_030776455.1 Acidobacteriota bacterium
GAGGCGTCGGCGGCCGCGCCCGGCAAAAAGTCGGAGGTTTACACCACCGGAGATTCGTTTGATAAGGTGTACGCGTTTTACAAGGGTCTCTACAAAGAGTTCTCGATGGGCCGGATGCCGCCGAATGTTTCCGGACAACAAGTCCACTGGGCCTTCTTCATCCTGGACGGAGGCAAGGACCTCGCGAAATCGGGATACTGGATGAAGATTCAGCACCCTTACATCGGCGGGGCAGACGGCAAGGACGTTCGAGACGTCACGGTGATTCAGACGGTCCGGTCTAAGTAATCACGCCACCCCGGCTTTTCGCATCACGGCCAGGGCGGTCTCAAGCCCGAGCCTCGCGCCTTCCTCGGCGGACATCTCCTTGGGGATCCGGCCGATGGGCTCGGGGCTAACACCGTTGCGGTAGCCGATCTTCTTCAAGGCCTGGAAGAATCCAGCGAGATCGATGACGCCTTCTCCCGGCAGCACGCGCTGGTTGTCGCGCACCTGCTCGGCGGGCAATTTTGGGCAGTCCGACAGATGCACGTGAACAATACGCGCGGCTCCGGCAGCCTGAATGTCAGATGTGGTCGCCCCGGCATGTTGCCAGTGCCATACGTCGAGCAGCAGTCCGATGTTGGGACCGCATTCTTTCGCGAACTCCAGCGCGTCATCCATGCGCCAGATGAATGCGTGCGGCTGCGCGGTGCGGAAATGGAGGGGGCCGAGGAATTCGAGACCCAGCCGAATTTTTGAGCGAAGCAGGACTTCGCCGATTGCCGTCAATCGATCCTTGACCAGCTTCCGCAATTCGGTCTTCGGCGATGGGCTGGACGGCGGCAGGATCCCGAGCATAGTGGGGCATCCGATCGAGTCGCAGAATGCAGCCGCTTCGCCGAGTTTCGCGAGGCCGGTCTGAAAGGCCGGTTCATCGCGGCTGAACGTTACGGGCAGATTCACGTTCGAGGCCGTGATGTTGAGTTCACCGAAGAGCGCGCGCGTTGCTTCCGCGCCTTCTTTCATGGCTGCCGCCAGGTTGACGTCCACGCCGCCGAAGCCCGTGCGCGCGGCGAGGCGGGCGAACTCCGGCCACGCGACTTTCCCGCCGGTCAGGGAACTGTTCAGGGATACGTACATGCCGGGGGCGGCGGCGGTGAGTCTTCTGGCTGCGAGGGTCGCAGCGCCGGCCTTGATGAAGTCTCTTCGGCTGCGTGTGGGGGACCGCCGTACAGGATCAATAACCATTGGGCGCAAGGAAACCGCCGGTTACGTCAGCTAATCTCGCCGCGAACTCGATTGGCGTTGCGTCTTCCAAATACGGACCCACGATTTGCAGCCCTACTGGCAGGCCGGAGGGCGTCCGGCCCACCGGCGCGGAGGTTGCGGGCAATCCCGCCAGCGTTGCGAAGCTGATCCAGTTCAGCATGTCTTGATAGCGGCGTTTGCCCTCGGGTGTCGCAAGGGTGCGCGCGGACTGCGGGTCGCTGTGGTCGTGCGGGAACGCGGGCGCGAACGCAACCGGCATCAGAAAGACATCGTGCGTTTCGAACCAGGCCTGCCACACCGCGCGCGCTTGCATACGGCGCGCGGTCTCCACCAGCCAGCGCCCATGCGGCTCGAATGCTGACGCCACCATTGGATCGCTCTTGTCCTTTTCATATTGCGCGCGCAGCGCCTCCAGCGCCGCTGTGGGCAATCGCTGATTCATCACCGATCCGAGCAGGTATAAATACGTGTTCAACTGAGCGCGCACATCCACGCCCTCGGGCCATCCGCGCTCCAGCTTCGCTCCGGATTTCTCGAGCGCCTCGAGAGCATTTTCGAGTTCGGGCCGGACCTCGGAGGAGACCGGACAGAAAGGATCGTCGAGGACATAGCCAACCCGGAAATCTTTCAAGCGCGTGTGCCGCGCGGCCGGGAGCGACCATTTCCACCCCTTGGCTTCGGCTCCATTCGGACCACCCAGGACTTGCATTGCCTCCATCAAATCGCCCGCACCACGCGCCATTGGACCCGCCGCCGACAGATCCACAAAGTTCCTCAGCGCGGGATTCACCGCCGGAGGAACGTGGCCCTGCATGCTAACCAATTCCAGCGTCGGCTTGTGGCCGTAGATGCCGCAGAAATGCGACGGGACGCGAATCGATCCGCCGATGTCGGTGCCCAGGGTCAAATATCCAAAGCCTGCCGCCAGCGCGGCCGCACCGCCGCCAGTGGACCCGCCGGGCGTCCGCGTGACATCCCAGGGATTGCTGCTCGATCCGTAAATCGGGTTGTAGCTCTGCCAGTCCGCCAGCATCACGGGGATGTTGGTCTTGCCAACGACGATCGCTCCCGCGCCCAGCAGGCGCTCTACCGCTACCGCGTTCTTCACCGGCTTGAAATCTTTCCACGCCTCAACACCCGCCGTGGTAGGCACGTCTTCCATGCCGAAGCTCTCTTTCACGGTGGCGGGCACGCCGTGGAAAGGTCCCCAATTCTGGCCGCGCGCCAGCGCCGCATCGGCGCTGCGGGCGCGCTCCAGGGCCTGCTCGGGAAATTGCAGAATGACGGCGTTGAGCGCGGGGTTGTACTTCTGGATGCGCTGGAAGGTGTGTTGAACCAGCTCCACCGATGAGACTTTCTTCTTGCGAATGGCTTCGGCCGCCGCGAGGGCCGATCCAAAATTCTCGTCGAAGCCAGTGGCTGCGTGCGCCGCTGCCGCGCCGGCTGCGATCGCGGCCGCCCCCAAAAGTTCCCGGCGGTTTACCATGATGTCGCCCAGTATAGCTTGTGCTATCGTGACAGCTTCCGTGCGTCCCCGCCTGCTCTTTCTCACCGAACGATACCCGCCGGATCCAGGCGGAGTCGCCTCCAGTTCCGGACGCATCGCTGCGGCGCTGGAAGCGCTCGGCGTCGATGTAGACGTGGTCGCATGGACTCGGGCGCTTCAGCCTGGCGTGGTGGCGCAATCCGGGAACGTAACCCGTATGGGCCGCTTTCGCGAGTGGGACAACACCCTGCCGCACACGCTGAATCTCTTCGACTGGATGCGCACTACTCGACGTTACGATGCAATCTGGGGGCACTACCTGTCGCCCGCCGGATTCCTGGCGGTGTGGTACGGCCGGCTGAAAGGAATCCCCGCGACGGCCAGCATTCGCGGCAACGATCTGGATCGCGACATGTTCCCGCCCGGCGATTTCGCAAGGCTGCTATGGACTCTGCAGCACGCCCAGTGCATCACCGCGGTCACTCGCGACCTTGCGGAGAAGGCAGCGTCACTGAGCGGCCGCGATGACGTTCTGTGCGTGAGCAACGCCGTCGATCATGACGTGTTTGCTCCGCTCACGCCGGCCGCGGATTTGCGGGAAAGGCTTGGCGTTCGCCCGGAGGAAGCCGTGCTGGGATTTGCCGGGGAACTGCGCGAGAAGAAGGGCCAGCAGTTTCTGCTGGAAGCGCTCCGCTCGGTTCGCCAACAACGTCCGGCCTGCTTGCTGATCATTGGCGAGGTGCGCCCTTCCGAGATTCCGCGTCTGCTTCCCCTGCTCGGCGAAGGCACGCTAGAAGACCACCGAATTCTGGTTACAGGCCAACTGCAAACGCCCGCGGAAGTGAACCTGCACCTGCAACTCTGCGACGTGTATCTTCAGCCGTCGCTTTGGGACGGCATGCCCAACGCTCTGCTGGAGGCCATGGCGGCCGGGTGCGGATGTATCGGTAGCGACGCCGGGGGCATCCCTGAAATTATTGAGCATGGCGCTAATGGGACCATTGTTCCGCGCTGGGAGTTGCAAGGGCTCGGCGGAGCAGTGCTCGATTGGCTGAACGCCGGCCCCGCATACCGCGACCGCATCCGAGCCGCCGCACGCGCCGGTATGATCGCGAACTTCAGCTTCGACCTGGAACGCGGACAGCTTCAAACGGTGCTCAGCCGCCTGATCCCCAGCTCTTCATAAACATCGACGAGTTCGGCGCCCGCGCGTTCCCAGGTGAAGTTATGTTCCACATGGGCGCGTGCGCGATGCGAAAGGTCGCGCGCAAATTCCGGATCGGCGCGAAGACGCAAGATCGCCTGCGCGGTTTCGTCCACCGATCCAGGTTTCACCAGCAGCAGGTGCGGTCCCAGTTCTCGAACAACCGGCAGGTCGGTGGCGATCACCGGTACGCCCGCCGCCATCGCTTCCAGAATCTTCAAAGGGCAGCAGCCTTGGTCCAGGTTGCGATCGTTGAGCGCCAGCAGGGCGAGCGCGGCATGGGACCGATGCAAATGATTCACCAGCTCGGGCTGCGATACGGCGGGCAGTATGGTCACCAGGCTCGCGACACCCAGCTTTCCGGCGAGTCCCCATAGCGCATCGCGCTGCCGGTCACTGCCGCTGCCGAGAATGGTGAGCGTCGCGGGCGCCTGCTGCAGGGCCCGGATCCCCAGTTCGACGCCCTGCCACGCCGAGAGCGTCCCGAAATACAACAGCCGAAAAGATGCGCCTGGCGGGTGCCCTGGGCGAAACACGGCCAAGTCGACGCCGTTCGGAATGACGTCGATCTTGGATACATCGACGCCGCGATTTCCCGCCAGATACGCGAGCGTTACCGCGCTCGGAGTCACCACGCGATCCGCCGCTTCGAGACACGCTTGCTCTTGCGCCAGCAGCTTGCGCATCAACACGCGATCATCCACCATTTCTGGATAGCGGTACTTCAGCTCCACGGACGGCAGCGCATTCACCTCGAAGACTAGCCGCGGCCGCGGGGATAGCTTCAGGACCGTCATGCCCTCAAAAGGCGACCGGAACTGTACCGCTTGGAATTCGCGTTTCGCGAGCCATGACGATAGATAGTGCCGGAAGCACAACACGCGGTCTATCAAGCTGACGCCCACCGCGGGCAGTTCCGTGTGAATCACGCCGGGCCAGCGCTCCATGCTGGAGATGCATTCGGCGCCGGCCGCGGCGGTGACCAGCTCGACGCCGCCGAACTCCGCCGCTAGCGCGCGCGCGAAGGCCTGGATGTGTGTCGCCGCGCCCTTGGGAGCCGGCACCGTGTCGAAGGAGATGTAGGCCAGCACGCTCTGATAAGATAGCCGGAAACCCGGAGACATGGCGATAGACACGGCGCAACTTGTAAAGACGGGCACTTATGCAGCGAAGGCGCCGCTTCCTTCGGTGGTTGCCGACGCCGAACAAATCCTGCGCGTGATTGACGACCGCCAGGCGTTCCGGCGTAAACTGCGGCGCACCGCGGGGATCTGTCTGTTGGTTGCCATCGTGTGCGGCATTACTTCCGCCACTATCGACAAGAAGATCCTCTTCACCCTGGTGGCGCTTCCGGCATTCCTGGCGTGCATCGGGTTGTTCATTTATTCATTCGTGTACTCGAATCAAATGGTGAAACACCGGAGCCGCTGCCAGTTGCTGAAAGATCTGGCGGGGATTCTGCAGCAGGATGCCGGCAGCGGCGCGGCTTTCACGGTGCGTCTGGCGCTGCAAAATTGCGCGAAGCTCATTTCCGAAGAGCCCTGGGATCAGCGCAAGAACGGCAAGCAACAGTTTTTCGAGGAGGAATGGCTTACGCTGGACGGCAAATTGCTGGATGGCACCTCGTTCTCGGAAAGCGTCACCGAACTGCTGCGGAAACGCACTTTTACCAACCCCCGGGGCAAGCATAAGACGAAAACCCGCACGCGCTATCTGCTCAACCTGCGCTTCGATTATCCGGCGGAACAGTATGGCGATCCCAGATTAGTGAAGCTGCCGCTACGAGAGGAGATCCGGGTGCCGCAATTTGCCAGTGTCCGCGATATTCGAGTCAGCGAAGACGCGATCGCCGTAAAGGCGATGGCGATCGATTCGAAGGAGCTGATGCAGACCAGCGCCATGGTGTCGCTGGCGGCCTACCGGATTCTTAAATCGTCGCGCCGCTTGGCGTCGGAAGGTGGCGCGCGATGAATCCCGCCGACTGGGTCTGCCCCCGGAAAGTGGGATACCTTTTCCCGCACGCTTGCGAGCGTTTGACACCGGTTGGTTGTCCGGATTGCCAGGGCGGCCAAGTGGCGGACCCTTATGGCCAGCGCACCGATCGTTACGGGTATGACGATGACGATTACCTGACAACTTTCACCGAGGCCGACGGCGCCACTCTGGTAAAGCCGCGCAAAAAGTTCGAAGACGACCTTAGCGCGAGCTGATGCCCTGGCTGATTTACGCGCTTGGCGGGGGCTGGGGGCATCTCACCCGCGCAGCCGCTCTCGCTCGCGCGGCAGCGCCATGCCACGCGGTGCGCATCCTGACCAACTCGCCATATGCCGCGCAGGTATCGGGACTTGACATCGTGGTGGTGGCTTCGCGCGAGGCGGCGGTGGCGCAGATTGAAGCCGCAAGGCCGGATGCGCTGATCGTGGATACGTTTCCGCGCGGGCTTGGCGGCGAACTGGCGGCGATTCTTCCCGCGCTCGACGCGACGAAGATCCTGGTGCATCGGGATCTTAATCCCGAATACGTATCCGCTGCTTCGCTGCGGGACTTCGTGGAATCGAATTACGATCTGGTCCTGATCCCAGGCGAGGGTGAAGGCTGCGAATTTCCCGGCGAGGTTACAGCGCCGTGGCTGGTTAGATCGTCGGATGAAATCAGCGAGGCCGCGCCGAAGGGCCGGCCGATAGTGTGCGCGTCGGGAAACGCGGAGGAGCTGGCCTGGTATGGAGATGTGGCCGCGCATCTCGCCGATTCGCTGTGCGTCGCAGCGGTTTGCCCGCCAGGGTGCCCTCCGGAACGCTGGATCCGCCATTGGCCGGCAATTGATCTGTTCCCCGGAGTGCCCGTGATCGTCGGCGGCGGCGGATATAACACCGTGCATGAGGCGCTCGCGTGCCGCGTCCCGCTGGTGGTGCGCCCTTGGCCCCGGACGTATGATCGCCAGTCTGCCCGCGCCGCTCGCGCCGCGCGGTTGGGCGATGTCACGATTGTTACCACCCCGGACGAGGCGGTCGCCGCGGCACGGCGTTACCGCAGCGCCGCGCCATGCCCGGTATCCTTCCCAAATGGCGCCCACGACGCGGTATCGCGGATCGCTTCAGCCATGCGGCAAAACGGTTTTCCTCTGTTGTCGTCTAACAACCCAGTATGAAAGTCATACTCCCCGCTTTTGCCTTCGCCTGCACGCTCGCCGCGGATTCCCCTTCCGGCCAAGCCCTCTTCGCAGCCCGTTGCGCAAGCTGTCACAACGAGAACGGAGCCAAAGCGCTTCCCACAGGCCTCCCCCTGAGCGAGCGGAAGCTCTCCCAGGAGACCATCGCAAAAGCTGTTCGCGGCCGCATGAGTAAGAACTCCGACGCCGAACGCCAGGCTGTCGCAAAATACATCGCGAGCTTCCAGCAAACACCTTAAGGCGCGTAGCCCGCCACACGCGAACGACATCCCCAGCGGCCCCGCACAAGATATGGCAGAGGAGCGTGATAAAATTCGGGACTAATCCGATGCGCACTCTATCCATGCTCTTGCTTGCCGCTGCCGCATTGTTTGCGGACACTGGGCTCAATGATCTGAAACAGCTTAAGTATCGTGAAATCGGGCCGTTTCGCGGCGGGCGCTCAGTGGCCAACACCGGGGTTACGTCGCAGCCGAATACTTACTATTTCGGAGGCACCGGGGGCGGTGTTTTCAAGACTACCGATGGAGGACTCACATGGAAGCCGGTCACCGACGGACAGATACACACCGGTTCCGTGGGAGCGCTGGCGGTCTCGGAATCGAATCCCAGCATCGTGTGGGTTGGAATGGGTGAGCCCGATATTCGCGGCAATGCTTCGCCCGGCGACGGCGTGTACAAATCCACGGACGCGGGGAAAACCTGGAAGCACATGGGGCTTGAGGACACGCAACAGATTGGCGCGGTTCGCATTCATCCGCACAACCCCGACATCGTTTACGTCGCCGCTCTGGGACATCAATTCGGCCCTAACGATCAGCGGGGCATTTTCAAGACTACCGACGGCGGCAAGACCTGGAAACAGATTTACACTCGCGGACCCAAGGCCGGCGCGGTAGATCTGGCTTTCGATCCCATCAACCCCGATGTTCTTTATGCGGGCTTCTGGGAGGTATACCGCAAGCCGTGGACGCTGGAGAGCGGCGGTCCAGGCAGCGGGCTGTTCAAATCCACAGACGCCGGCGAAACCTGGGCCGAACTGAGCCGTAATCCGGGCATGCCCAAGGGTACGCTGGGCCGTATCGGCGTCACCGTCTCCGGTGCGAACGCCGATCGCGTCTGGGCCATTGTCGAAGCCGAGGATGGCGGCGTCTTTCGCTCGGACGACGCCGGAAAAACGTGGACCAAGGTCAATACCGAAAACAAGCTCCGACAGCGGGCGTGGTATTACTCGCGCATCATCGCCGATCCGCAAAGGGCAGACGTTGTCTATGTGCCCAACACCACGCTGTGGCGCTCGGAAGACGGGGGCAAAACTTACAAAGGTCTGCGAACGCCGCATGGCGACGAGCATTTTCTGTGGATCGCACCGAATAATTCGCAGCGCATGATCGAATCGAACGACGGCGGCGCATGCATCTCCATCGATGGCGGAAACACCTGGAGCACGGAAGGCAACCAACCCACCGCGCAGTTCTACCGCGTCGCGCTGGACAACGATTTCCCTTATCACGCCTATGGCGCGCAGCAAGACAACTCCACCGTAAAGACCGCCACGCGCGGCCGCGGCGGACTTATCACCGAGCAGGACTGGTACAGCGTGGGCGGCGGCGAGAGCGGCTGGCTGGCGCCCGATCCCAAGGATTCCGACATCGTCTACGCGGGCTCATATGACGGCCTGATCACGCGCTACGATCACCGCACCGGACAAACGCGTAATGTCACGGTCTGGCCCGACAATCCCATGGGTTACGGCGCCGAAGGAATGAAATATCGCTTCCAGTGGAACTTTCCCATGCTTTTTTCACCACACGATCCCACCGCGCTCTATGCCGGCGGCGACCATCTGTTTAAATCCACCAACGGCGGGCAAAGCTGGGAAGCCCTGGGCGGCGATCTCACTCGAAACGATAAATCGAAGCAAGGACCATCCGGCGGCCCAATCACCAAGGACAACACCAGCATCGAATACTACGACACCATCTTCACCGTGATTGAATCGCCGCTGAAGAAGGGGACCATCTGGGTGGGCACCGACGACGGTCTGGTGCAACTGACTCAGGACGGCGGCAAGACCTGGAAAAACGTTACTCCCAAGAACATGCCAGAGTGGATCCAGATCAATTCCATCGAGGCCTCGCCGTTCGATGCCTGCGGCGCATATTTTGCGGCCACCATGTACAAGCTGGACGATTTCCGTCCGTATCTTTATAAGACCTCCGATTGCGGCAAGAGCTGGTCGCGCATCGACACCGGAATTCCGGCGAACGCCTTCACGCGCGTGATCCGGGAAGATCCTAACCATCGCGACGCTCTTTATGCGGGCACCGAAACGGGGATGTATGCGTCGTTTAACGGCGGCGCGGCGTGGCAATCGCTGCAGCTCAACCTGCCCGTGGTCCCCATCACCGATCTTGCATTCCACCAGCGCGAAAACGAACTGGTGATGGCCACGCAAGGACGCGCCTTCTGGATTCTCGACGATCTTCCGCTGCTTTACCAGGTTGCCGATAAGGCGGCTTTGCGCGACGACACACACCTGTTCGTTCCGAGGAGCACGTATCGGATGGGCGGCGGCGGATTTCGTGGCGGCGGGGGTGGCGATACCGCCGCCGGAAAGAACCCTCCCAGCGGGGCCGTGATTTACTATTCGCTCAAGGACAAACCGGCGGGCGACCTTACGCTCGAATTTCTCGACAACTCCGGCAAACTGATCCGCAAGATCTCCAGCAAGGAAGAGAAGAAGCCCGCCGAGGAGCACGTCGAAGAGGAAGAGGAAGGGCCGCGTCCGCCTCCCGGAACGGACCGCGCTCCAGTGGAAAAAGGGCTCAATCGCTTCGTTTGGGATATGCGTTATCCCGACGCCACCAAATTTCCGGGCATGATTTTCTGGGCCGGTACCGTTCGCGGCCCGCTGGTGACGCCGGGAACCTATCAGGTCCGCTTGACGGTGAACGGCAAATCCCAAACCAAGAATTTCGAAGTGAAAAAGGATCCGCGCTTGACCACCACGGCGGAGGAGTTCGCCAGCCAGCTTGCGCTCGCGCTCCAGATTCGCGACAAACTCACCATCGTGAATGACGATATCATCCACATCCGCGACATTCGCAAGCAGCTGGATGGCTATATCGAGCGCGTGAAGGATCAGAAAGTAGTGGATGCCGCCAAAGCGCTCTCGAAGAAGTTCACCGAGGTGGAAGAGGCGCTTTACCAGACCAAGAATCGGGCCAGCGAAGATCCGCTGAACTTCCCGATCCGCTTGAACAACAAGCTGGCGCACCTGCTGGGCGTGGTGGAAAGTTCGGACAACGCGCCCACGGCGCAGACCGGCATGGTCTTTGAGGATTTGGCGAGCCAGACCAACGTCCAGCTCCGCAAGCTGGATCAGGTGATGAAGGCGGATCTGGCGACGTTCAACAAACTGGTGCGCGACGAGAATATTCCGGCCGTGGTGGCGTCCGAGAAGAAGACCGAACCTCAGTAGGGCACAGCTATCACTTCGGAAGCGACTCGGGCACCGCGCTTCCGCGATGGCACATCCAGCAGGTTACCGGTCCGCGATCGCCGAAATTGTCCTTATTGATCGCGCGCACCATCAGCAGCATCTTGCGCGCGGTCTGCTTGGGGGCCTTGTCGTCTTTCTCGAATTCATTCCCCGTGTGGCAATGGTTGCATTCCACGCCCAGCCAGCGCGTAAAGAATCCCATCACCGTCATCAACCGCGGCGCTGGAACGCCCTTCATCACCTGGATGTTCTTGTAGACTTCCTCCGCGGGCTTGGGTTTTTCCTCCCCTTTCCAATCCGTGGCCGGCCTGCGCTCGAAGAAAGTCATATCGTCGCCCGGCGGTTCGTCGGCGAACTGGTGATGCTCTTCAAAGGTCAGCGACTTTCCGTCTGGCGCCGCCGTCCAACGGTCCGTCATGCGCAGTTCCTTGCCGCCGAACAGGGCCGTGGATTTCACCACCAGCGTGCGGCCCTCCCAGCTTGCAAAGCTCTTCATCGGTGCTCCGTGGATCTGGTTCGAGTTCTCGGCCGGACCCACTTCGTATCGAGCCTGCATGCTCTCTTCGACGCCCCCACGGCGTGAACGCAGTGTGATTGCAATCTTCGACCCGTCTTGTTCAATCTTCACCCACATATCCTCGGGAGGTTTGCCGGACGGCTTGCTCTTTTCGGGATTCCAGCGCCATACGCCGGAGAGGTCCTGGGCGAGGGCGGCGCCTCCGGCTAGAAATATCGTTAACAGAAACCAGGAGAATCGCATGCGGCCATGCTACAGCCGCGGGCTAGTGGCCGCAAGGACGTTGGGACGATCGCGTTGCCTGATGGGGCGAACCGGAGTTTACTCCTCGCGCAGAGCAACCGCCGGATCTACGTGCAACGCGCGCCAAGCCGGCGGCGCTCCCGCCGCAATCCCCACGATGCACAAGAGAAGGATCGCGGCTAGTACCGCCCCGATATCCCAGGTGGCCGCTCCGTACACCCACGCGGCGCTGGTAATCGCGGCCGCCAGTCCTGTCAGCACTCCGCACCCGGCAATGATTCCCAGCGGTCCAAAAACGAGACGGATAACGTTCACGGGACCCGCGCCCAAGGCCATTCTGACTCCAATTTCCCGCCGCCGCGCCGCCACAAAATGGGCCAGCGTAGCGTAAATTCCCAGTCCCGAGAGCAGCGCGGCGAAACCTGCGAACCAGGACGCCAGCAGCGCCACCATGCGTTCTTGCCACAGCGACCGGTCTACTTCCTGCGATAGCGTCTGCACCTCCACGAACGGCATGCTCGGATCCAGAGACGCGAGCGCCTCGCTTACTGGACGGATCAACGCGCGTGGATCGCCGTGCGTGCGGACATGCAGGATAAAGCTGGAGGCTTCAGAATCCGGACCGCACAGGCAGCTATAGAAGGTGGGTGGCGGCGTCTCGCGCAATGAGCGGTAGTGGGCGTCGCTGACAACGCCGACAATGCGAAAGCCCGGTTTCACGTACGCCGTTCCGGTGGCGAAGACCTGCTGGAGCGGATCTCGGCCGTTGAAGAAGCGCTTCACGAAAGCCTCATTCACTATGGCGGGACGCGGCTCAGCGGAGCCGGAATCCGAGTCCCGGAAATCGCGGCCCGCGTCGATTCGCATTCCCATGGCGTCAAAATAACCGGCCGAGGCTTCGTTCAGGCTGGAGTTCATGAACTGGCTCTTGGTCAGCTTTTGACCCGGCAGAATCACCGACGTCTTCAGTCCGATGCCGCGCATCAATCCACGCCCGGCGGCAGCGGCCGCTTGCACTCCCGGCAGCGCTCGCACGCGTTCGGTAAGCCTCTGCTGCAGTGTCCAGGTCTGCCCGGCGTTGTAGTGAGCCATGGACGGGTCCACCGAAAACATCACCACATGTTCGCCATCAAATCCGGGGTCCAGGCTGCGCAGGTGATGCAGGGTTCTCAGTGTTAGACCGGCATGAAAGAGCAGCAGCGTGCACAATGCCACTTGAATGGCGGCCAGCAGAGCTTGAAAGCGGCCGTGGCGGAAATCGCCCGAACCGGTCCGCAGCACGGTCTGGAGATCATTCCGCGCGACTCGCCAGGCGGGGGCCAGCCCCGCGATCACGGCCGAAACCAGACAGGCCAACAGGCAGAACAAGGCCACGCGCAAAGTGAGGCCGGCGTTCAGTTGCAGAGCCAGCAACTCGCCTCCGCGGTCCCTCAACGGAGGGATCAGCCGCAGCAGCGTGGGCAGCGCCATCCAGGCCGCCGCGATTCCGCCGAGTCCTCCCAGGGCCGTCAGCAGCAGGCTTTCCGTGAGCCATTGCCGGGTCAGGCGTCCCCGGCTGGCTCCGATGGCGAGACGTATCGCGGTTTCTTTCTCCCGCGACATGGCTCTAGCCAGCAGCAGCCCGCCTACATTCGCGCACACCATTAAGAGGACCAGCCCGGTGCCGCCAAGCAACAGGGTAAGTGCGGCGCCGAACTGATTGCGCAGCGGCGAAACGCCGCGCTCGATCGGCAGCAATTCCAGCCGTCCCTCGAAGTTGAGCTCCTTTGCCGTTTCGGCGGTTTCGGCATCGGCCCGCCAGAGCGCCGCCGTTTCTTGTTGAGCCTGGGAGAGCGATACGCCGGGGCGCAGGCGGGCCAGAATCTCGAGATGCGAGTTCTCTAGCCAGGGCTTTTCTCCGCCTTCGATTTGCCGCAACGAGCGGAAGGGCAAGCGCAGATCCACGCTGGTTTCCACGTTGATCCCGTGAAAGGATTGCGGCATCACCGCCGCCACCGTGAACGGCTGGCCTTGTACGTGTATCGTGCGTCCAATCACCGACGGATCCCGTCCGAAACTGCGTTCCCACAGCCCGTAACTCAGAACCGCCGCTTCGTCGTCTCGCGGCGCGGGCAAATGCCCGATCCACGGCTCGACACCCAATACGGAATAGAAGTTGTCCGTAACGCGTCCCACGCGCACGCGCTCGGCAGGCCCGCCGGCCTCGAGCGGGTGGTCCCATTCGAACTGTCCCGCCACATCGAATAGCGTGGCCGAGTGCGCCGCCAACGCTCGGTAGAAGGGATAGCTGAAATAGGTGAGCGGAGGAAGTGTGCCCCGAATCTCGCGCAATTGGACCAGTTCCTGAGGATTCTTCACCGGGAGCCGGGTCAACAAGAGAGCGTCCACCAGGCTGAAGATCAGCGTGGCGGCGCCAATTCCAGCGGCCATCAGAACCACCGCAATCGCGATCACCCCGCGCGCCCTGTGAAACTGCCGGAACGCGAACCGCAGGTCACTCCAGAAGCTCTTCATTCGGGAAGATCCAGATCAGCGGAGGTGACGTTGACGCCGGGGATCCGGTCCGTGTCTGGGAAATCGTACAGAAGTTCTACCCGGATGGTGTATCGTCCAGCTGGAAGACCCGAGTCGAATGATTTCTCCAAGGAGTAAGTCTGCTGCGGGAGTAGGCCCGCGGTGTGATCGTAGGGCACCGGCAGAAAGTCCTGGTCGGCATGAGTCGTCGTAACCCACCGTATTTCTGCCCTGCAAATCACCCGTGATTGGCTGGCCGAATGCGTCCACTGGTCCGCTAATCTTATTCCAGGGCATACTAAAACGCTAGCATGCGTTACCCAGCACCCGTTTTCAGGCCGTTTCAGCGCGTCTGCACGAGTGGCGGGGCCAAGGATTAGTCACGGCTTCCTCTTGACACTCAGGGCACGCCAGGTCACAATCATCTAGCTTCACTCAATTTTGGGGATTTCAGTTTCACACTCGAGGGTCTATGAAAACTATGATGCAACCCTGTTCGTTGCTCCTGGCCTTGTTGCTGGCGGCGACTTTTACCTTTGCTCAGACGCCCACTGGGGCGGTTAGCGGGACGGTCTTTGACGAATCTGGCGCGGTAGTTCCCAACGTCCAGGTCTCTATCAGTCATAAGGAGACTGCCCAGGTCCGGACCACTACCACCGGTGCCGACGGTTCCTTCAGTGCCTCGGCCTTGCCGGCCGGAATCTACCAGGTAAAAGTGGAAATCGCCGGTTTCAGGACGCTACTTCGCGAGGCGACGGTGGAAGTGGGCAGTACCACCACCGTGGATGTGCATTTGCAGGTGGGCGCCACCAAAGATGTGGTGAATGTGGAGTCAGTCACCCCGTTGATCGAATACGATCGTCACACGATTGATGGTGTTGTGACGCGCCAGCAGATCGACAGCCTGCCTCTGAACGGCCGCAGCTTTCTGCAACTCGCGATGCTCGAGCCGGGTGTGTCCGTCTCGGCCAACAGCCTGGGCCAGTACAATCGCCAGTTCGACGTCAACATCATGGGAGCAGGCTCTGAATCAGTGCGCATCACGGTGGATGGCGCGACAGTGAACGATTCGGTAACAGGTGGCACGCAGCAGAATTTTTCGCAGGAGATCGTGCAGGAATTTCAGGTATCCTCGGTAAACTTCGATCTTTCTACTGGCATCACGGCCGGCGGCGCTGTCAACGTGATCACTCGAACGGGCAGCAATGATTTTCATGGCAGCGGCTTCTATTACTTCCGCGACCACAATATGTCCGCTTATCCGTACCTGAAGCGCGATCCGCGTCAGCCCGATCCGTTCTTTGCGAGGCGCCAACCGGGTTTCTGGATCGGCGGGCCGGTGAAGAAAGACAAGCTTTTCTTCTTCACGAATTACGAGCACAGCAACCAGCGCGGTGTATTCAGCATCGTGCCCAGCTCTCCGGAGTTTTCCAGTTTCGCCACAAATGCCTCCACTCCGTACAATCAGAACCTCTTCGGCGCTCGGCTGGATTATCGAATCAGCCAGAAGCACAGTGCATTTCTGCGGTATGGACACGATGGAAACAACAGCTTCTCGCCTCCCGGCAACCAGCTGCCTTCCGGCTGGGTGGCCAATAAGAATTACGCCGATTCTGGCGTCTTCTCGGTGGTGAGTTCACTCACGCCGCGGCTGGTGAATGAGTTTCGCTATTCAATGACGTACTGGTCGAACACCAACAACCCTCCGAACTCCTCTCAATGCCCGGCGCCCTGCATCGGACTGGGCGGCGCCCAGATCAACATCAACGGGATTAGCGGGTTCAGCATCGGCAATGCGTCGAACGCGCCGCAGAGCCGGGTGTTACGCCGCCATATCTTCGCCGACAACGTAACTTTCCAGAAAGGGTCGCACCGCCTTCAATTCGGTGGCGAATGGGAGTACCAGAAGGGAACTGGGACTTACGCCTACGCGGATCCGGCGTCGATCACGGTATTTTCGCCCCAGAATGTTCGGGACTTCAATGCGTTTTTCGCAGCCAACGGGCTATCGTTCCTGGCGTACAAACTGCCGGCATCCTTCACCACGTACGCGGATATTCTGCAACTCCCGGTGGCGGGTTTTGCTTCCGGCGTAGGCGAAATTGGCCAGCCGCCGGCCTTCAATCAAGGGAATGCGGATCACAACAACCGCTTCCACTTCTACGCGCAGGACACCTGGAAGATTACGCCCAGCTTCACCCTGAACTATGGACTGGCGCACTCCTATGAGACCAATTTGCTGAATCATGACTACACTAAGCCGCAGTATCTGGCGCCTCTGTTCGGCGCAAACAATCTGGGAGCGGAAAGACACTCGCCATACAACTTCAGCCCCTCACTCGGCTTCGCGTGGAAGCTAGGCAAGGACAACAAGACCGTTATTCGAGGCGGCGGTGGTATCTATTACGACACCATGAATCTGGAAGTCCGGCTGATTGAGCGAGCCAGCCTTGGACCACGGGGTTCCGGCCGCCAGCTCCTCTTCGATGGCTTTTTCTTCCCGACCCTTTCCCCGCTGATCGGCAACACTTCACTGCCGGCGGCGCTCCAGATTAAGAGCCTTGCGGATCGCCCGGTACTGCCTCTGGGGCAGCTGCTCCAGCTGCTCCCGCAGTTGCGTTCGGCCGTGCAGGCACAGATCGGACCTCCCGGCAACACGGATCTATCGGTCCGCAATATTGAGATATTTAAGACGGCTTCTCAGGATCTGCTGCCGGTGGATTTCCGTACACCCTATTCCGAGCATCTCAGTCTCGGGATGCAGCGGGAGCTGCGGCATGATCTGGTACTGAGTGCCGACTTCGTCTACCGGCAGTTCCTGCATGGGCGCATTCGGAATACCGATCTCAATCACTTCAGCAGCTTCGCCGGTCCGGTGATTCCCAAGTGCACGGGTACGCAGGCCGCCGACCCGAAGGCTCAATGCTCATCCGGGCCGTTCTACACCGACATCGCCGGTGCGAACTCGCATTATCTCGGATTGCTCGTAAAGGTGGATAAACGTTTCTCGCATCGATATCTGTTTACCGCAGCCTACGCCTTCGCCGCCCGTAACGGCTACAACGGGCTGATCAGCGACTACGACTGGAACGCTAGTTATGGTCCGCAGGCAGGACATCAACTGCTGAACATCTCCGCAGTGGTCGATATGCCGTGGGGCTTCAAGTTCTCGCTGGTTTCGGCGTTTGCCAGCCGGGGTCCATTCCAGCCGAGGATTTCCGGCATCGATCTGAATGGCGATGGCATCAATGGCGAACCACTTCCGGGCGGCGGCTATAACCAATTCGCCATCAGTCTGGGCCACGACGATCTGGCAAGGCTGGTGGATCAGTTCAACCAGACGTATGCCGGGAAGAAGACCAGCCGAGGGCAAGCCATCCCCACGTTGAAGCTTCCCGCGACCTACTCGTTCGGGAAGAATTACAATTCCCAGGATATACGCCTCACCAAGGACTTCAAGTTGTTCACGGAGCGCTACCACTTGTCTTTGTTCGGTGAATGCTTCAATGTCTTCAACCTCGCGAACCTGGGCGGATATAGCAGTACCCTGCAGGACGCCGGCTTTGGCCAGCCCACCAGCCGCGCTGGAAATATCTTCGGATCAGGCGGACCGCGCGCCATCCAAGTGGGAGGCCGCTTCACGTTCTAGGCGTCCGGGCGAACCTACCTACACCGGACTAAAGTATTCGCCCTATCCCGCCGAGGTAATGCAGTAGTACCTTGGTCATGATACTTAGACGCCTGTGGAAAAACGAGCTCGGCGCTGACATAGTTGAGTACGCTCTGCTCGTTTGCTTCGCCGCACTGGTTTGCGTGGCCAGCTTTGCGTCTCTGGCCGACGCAACGGCCAAGACCGGAATGCGGATCAGCGAGATGCTGGCTACCGCTGGCGGTGGGGCGAAGCCTGTGAAGCCCGCGGCAGCGCCGGTCCTGGCCCAGGCTTCGCCCCCAGCGGCCTATGCCACCTCGGGGCGCCAGCAGGAGTATCCGGTTTACTGGGAGACCACCGGAGCGGTCTACGTGGGCTATGGCGGCCGGGTATACATCGGCCAAGCGCGGAAGAAGACCGAGGCTGTTCTGCTGGCAGGCCGCTGGCTCGAAGACAAGTAAGCGCCCGGCGCTACTGGATGTTCACACGAACTGTGTTGGCGGGCTGGCCATCGACGGTAAGCACCAGATCCGTTTCTCCAGTGCCACGCAAGCTGAGGGGCAGAGCCACGTTGACCTGATCGAGGCCGGTGTAGAAGCCCTGTGGTCCCGCATATTGCACTGGCACAGCGATGCCTTTGATAATGACGCTCACATTTGACAGCGCCGACAGATTGCGAATACCCGTCCCATAGAGGCTCAGATAAGTGGGAGTATCCACGCCCAGATCAATAGGGACTGAGGTACATCCCGTGGTTGAACATCGAAAGATGGGAGAAGAGGCGGTCACGCCAGCGATCTGCCGGACTGCCAGCGCAGCGGCTACCCCTTTACCACTGCCATCGGCCGTGAATAAGCCTGGCGATATGCTTTGGACACGATCCGTGGTGGCAGCCACGGTCGCGCCCGCGCTGTTCAGCACTGAGAAAGTAGCGGCGCCCAGCGCGGCGCCGGCGGGAATCTCGAAATTGATCTGAGTTGACGAAGCGTAAAACAGCGGCGCCAGGAGTGTTATGCCGGCGCTATCCGTCACCTGGATGCTGATGCCGGCAAGTATGGTTGGGAGGGGAACCTTGTCCGCCACGGCCGTGCTGTTAGTGAGGGTCGCGCCGTAGATGGAAGCGATGGATTCGGTGGAAATCGCACCATTCCCGGTGGCGGCCGATACTGCAACAATGCCGCTCTCCACTCCATAAAAACGCGCCATCCAAAAGGGCAGGATGTAATCTATACCGGCGCTTTCCACCGTCCCCGACCCGCCGCCATCCAGCTGGTAGGGATTCCTTTGCCACAAGAAATCTGTAGTGGGACGCTGTGCGACGGGAACTGGGCTGCACGCTTCGTCGGGGCTGTTGCAAGCCGGCAGCTTGCCGCGCATATCGACAAAAACATCGCGTTTGGGGCGCTGGAGCCAAGCCTCGAGCATGGCCACGGTCTCCGCGTCGCGTCTGCTGTTGGGACCTTCGAGCGCCCGGTCGATCATATTAAAGAAAGCATTCTGCTGGTCTTGCGTGTGGTTCCGCAGCACTGTATAAGCGGGCGCATACACACTGGAGGAGTCCAGACGAATCAGGTTGTACAGGTTGATGGAATCTAGATTGAACTTGAAATAAGAGCTGTTGCTTTGAACCTCCAGCGCGATGGGCGCCAGCACGCTCAGCGAGAGCAGCAGCTTTTGAAAGTCATATGTGTTCGAGAATTTCGACGGAATGACATGGCTGCCCACCTTGAGGAAGCTCAGCTGCTGATCCGCCCTGCCGGCGAACGTCGTGGATGGCGTGCCATCCGGCATGAAGACGGTCCAAGCGTGTCCCTGCAGGTAATCCAGCAGCCGGGTAAGCAAATCCGCTGCCGAAGCCTTGACCGCGGCGTCATCCACCATGTCAAAGGCGATTCCAAGGCCGAAAAATACTCCCGAATATTGATCGCGTGAAGTGTTGCCGATCCAGTAGAGTCCAGCGGCCGAATTCGTGTAGATCCCGTTGTGCTGCTCCTCGCTAATGATGGACTGAGCGTAGGGCGATGACACTGGAACCACGCAGCGCGCAAGCAGATTGTTCCCCGTCACATCCACCAGGGACTTCAACCCGGCTACGGCGCTCTTCACATTGACCAAGGCATCGGTCGACCGGGCTACCTTGTAACGGAAGGCCTCTGCGGCCAGATAGTGGCCGGTCCAGATGGCGGAATCGCCGCACCGCGTATAGCTGACGATCTGCGTGCTGCCGGGCGCCGCGAAGACCGGATCCATGACGGTACCGTAAGGAAGATGCCGCGCTTGAATAACGCTGGAGATGGCCACGGCGTCGGTATCAGCCGCAACGGCAAGGGATGCGCCGCCCGGTATGATGGCCGAAAAAACCGCAACGGCGAAGACGATGCGTGGACGGTACAGCACCACGGGTTCATTTTAGCAGGCTCGCCGGCGCTGCTCCCCGGACACATTCGTGCCGTTGCTCACATCCATGCGAAGCTCTATCGGCCACTCTATAATCCGCTGGCTTTTTGCTCGGTCCGCAACTGCGTGAAGGAATCGTTTGCGGCGTGGATTCGAAACGCAACCGCCGTTTTTCGCATCCCGTTCGGGACGGCCAGGAGCAGCCACTCACCTTAGTCCAGCCCAAGGTTTGTAACGCGCATGACAGTGCATAACAATCCGGATGCCTGGGTGTATAGAGACCAATGGATGCAACGGTTTGGGAGCGTAATCAGGCACCCTGACCAGGGAACCGAAAAGCCAGCACATTAGTAATTCACCTTACATGGTCCAGATTACAAACGAGCATTGACTTCGGTGGTGAACTAGGATAACATCTTCCATTCGCGACCAATTTGCCAGAAGGTCTGAAGTGGGCTTGGGGAGACTCTGACGAATTCTTAAGATACGAAACCAAGCCACGCTTCACTCTGGATAATGAAGGATTCAATCTAACCTAAGGAGAACCACAATTATGAAGAAATTTCGTTTGAGTCTGTTAGGGGGGGCGCTTTTGATGTTAGCGTTCACCTCAGTTGCCAGCGCGCAATCCACCCGTACTTGGGTGTCGGGTCTCGGCGACGATGCCAACCCCTGCAGCCGTACCGCACCTTGCAAGACCTTTGCGGGAGCTATCTCGAAGACAGCTTCCAACGGCGAGATCGACTGCATTGATCCAGGCGGATTCGGAGCGATCAGTATCCTTAAGTCCATCACAATCGATTGCGATTCCGGACCTGGTGGCATTCTCCCTGGCGCCACCAACGGCGCAACGATAAATATAGCCGGGGGAACCGTTACTCTGCGAAGCATAAACTTTCAAGGGGTCGGAAGCGGACTGAATGGTGTTAACATCGTCGCGGCAGCGGCCGTTCATCTCGTCGATCTGAACATCTATTCATTCACCCAAGCAGGAGTCAACGCCGCCACCAGCGCAAGCCTGGTTTTAACGATTGATGAAACCAGAATCCATGATTGCGCCAACGGCATTGTGACCACCACCAGTGCGGGCTTAATCACCGCCGACTACGGTCGTGTCTCCTTGTATAACGGGGGCAGTGGCGTGAATGCATCGAATGGCTCGCGGGTCCAGCTCCATAATTCTACTATCGTAGCCTTCTCGGCGGGGGTTAACCAGACTGGCCTGGGCGCCTCCGGATCGGTAGTGACCGCTTTTGGCAACTCTTTTACCGGCAATGGCAATGCCTTGCAAAGTAGTGCTGGAGGCAGCATCGGTGCGTCCGGCAACGTCTTTAGCACAAACAGTCTGGTGTACAACCCCAACGGAGGATCCATCTCCACTGCCAGCGATAACCCACAGTTTGGGAATGCCGGCACCGGCTTGGCTAACGGCCCAGCCGTAACGAAGATTTAGCAACGAAGTTATCTTCCGCATTCTGCGCGAACTATTCCCGTCCACAAAGCGGGATGGTTCGCGCGGTGAGGTGTAGTGTGTCTGCGCGACTGATAGGGGAGAAACAGTCATGAAAATTCGGACTCAGTGGTTCAAGAACGCAAGCCTGCTTGCTTTTTCGATAGTCATGGCCTTGCCGGCCGTGGGACTCGCTCAAGACACAACGCCGCCGACGGTGGCCGCCTTGAGCGTGTCGCCATCGGCGGTCAACACGAATGCCGGTCCCGCGACCGTGAATGTGAACTTTACGTTGACCGACGCCGGTACAGGCGTTTACTATCTTGAAACGGCCCTTACGGATCCCACCGGCAGCTTCGTTCTGCGGGCTTTCAAGATTTTTACTCCCAGCGCCTCTGTTACCGACTCCGTTCCCATCACATTGCCACAGTTCAGCCTTTCCGGAACGTGGAAGATTGCGTACGTCTTTGCAGCCGACGCGCAGTTCAACACGGTGTTTCTGGACAGTGCCGGCATCGCCGCCGCCGGATTTACCAATACCACCGTGCAGGTCTCGTCCACCGCGGACACGGTTCCGCCGGCCCTCACCGCGTTCTCATTCACGCCTGCCACCATCGACACTACCGCCGCTTCCACCAACGTGACGGTCAACTTTACCCTCACGGACGATTTTGCAGGAGCCAATTTCTTCCAGGTGACCTTTGTAAGCCCATCGGGCGACTCGAGCCAATCCGCTAGCAAGAGCTTTACACCGGCTACGTCTGTGAGTGACTCGGTTACCCTTACTTTCCCGCGGTTCAGTGAAGCGGGTACTTGGACCGTCGGTTCCGTCTTCGCGACCGATGCAGCCGGGAACACTTTGGTGCTGGCCACACCCGACCTGACAGCACTGGGATTCACCACCACGCTGGCCGTAACCTCAACCAGCGACACCACCCCTCCCACGTTGACTGCCTTCGGGTTTACGCCCACTACTATTAACGTTACCGGCGCACCCGCCACGGTGACAGTCAGCTATCAAGTGACCGATGATTTGTCCGGCGCGACAACCATGCAGGCGATTTTTACTGGCCCCTCGGGTGTCACGCAAACCGCGTCGGCCACATTCCCTGCGAACATATCCGCATCCGGCACCGCCGCCGTTGTTTTCCCGAAAGGAAGTGAGAATGGCGCCTGGACCGTGAGTTCCGTATTCCTGTCAGATGCTTCCGGAAACAGTGCCACGCTCGCAACGGCGGATCTCATCGCAAAGGGCTTCCCCACTCAGTTGACGGTCACTAATGCGTCAGGGGACACGACCCCGCCCGTGATCACACCGACGGTAAGCCCAGCACCGAATGCCTTCGGCTGGAACACCACGGTTCCCGTGAGCGTGACGTGGACTGTGACCGATCCTGAATCTGGAGTGAATACCACATCCGGTTGCGGCGCCACTTCGGTGTCGGCTGAAACTGCCGGCGTAACATTCACCTGTTCCGCCACGAACAACGCCGGCTTGACGAGTTCTGCCTCCGTCACGGTACACATTGACTTAACGCCCCCCGTAGTAACGCCCAGCCAGTCACCGGCTCCCAATGGAGCGGGCTGGAATAACACGGATACCACCGTTAGCTGGAGTTTGAGCGACCCGACTTCGGGCATCGACTCCGAATCAGGCTGCGGAGTGATCACGCTGACCGCCGAGACGGCCGGCACCAGCATCACCTGCATGGCGACCAATGGAGCCGGGCTTTCACGCTCGGTAACGGTCACGGTCAAGATCGACAAGACGCCACCGGCAGCCGCCGCCACTTCCTCGCCAGCTCCGAACGGAGCGGGCTGGAACAACACCAACGTCACAGTAACGTTCACCGGGGCCGATGCACTCTCCGGCATTGCCGGCTGTACGGCGCCCATTTCACTCAGCAGTGAGGGCGCAGGCCAATCCGCCAGCGGCATCTGCACCGATAATGCCGGCAATAACAGCTCCGTGGCGACGGTCAGCGGGATCAATATCGACAAGACCGCGCCTGTAACGTCCAACGTCGTGGCGAATCCGAGCACGCTCTATATCAACCACACCACCGCCATCTCCGCCACCGTAACCGATTCAGGGGGGAGCAACGTCGCTTCGGCGCAGTACAACATCGATGGCGGTAGCTTCACTTCCATGAGCGGAACTTTCGGCGGATCCACCGCGAACGTATCCGCCACTACTCCGGCATTCACCACCACCGGCAGTCACAACGTGTGCGTGCGCGGTATCGACGTGGCCGGGAACATCGGCGCCACCACTTGTGTCGCCGTCCCGGTCTTCACCGCGGCGGCTCCTGCGTCCGGAACTACGTGCAACGGTGCGTATAACGGGACTTTCAACGGGAGCATCGTCGTGTCGAATGGCCAGGTGTGCGATTACGAGGGCACCGTCACCGGAAGTATCCAACAGGGCGGCGGCACTCTGATCCTGCTCAATGCCACCATCGGCGGCAGTGTCCAGGTGACCTCCGGAGGGACGTTCTCCGTTAAGTCCTCCACCATCAGCGGCAGCCTGCAGGTAACCAGCCTGCCCACCGGCACCGCGGTGAATCAGGTCTGCGCGACGCACATCAAGGGCAGCCTGCAGGTTACCAGCAGCGGAGCCCCCGTGCACGTCGGCGAGGCCTCGGGCTGCGCGGGCAACACTATTGACAATAGCCTGCAGGTGCAAAGTAACACCGCTCAGACGCTGCTCATCGGCAACCGGGTGGGCGGCAGCTTGCAGGACAACAACAACACCACCTCCGCCAGCCCGGCTACCCAGGTAACCAACAACGTGATTACCAATGCGTTGCAATGCTCTGGGAACTCTTCCATCACGGGTGGCGGCAACACTGCCAGCGTCAAGCAAGGACAGTGCAGCGCATTCTGAGTTTCGGGGCAGTGGGCTCACAACGAGCCCACCTGCCTCTTTCGTTGAAGTCTTAGAATGGAGTTGTGCGAGTGGTTGTTCGTCCCCGAACTATTTTTCTGCTGGCATTCGCGGTCTTCGCCTCCAGTGGATATGCCTTCGCCGGCGAGGATACTACGCCGCCGGAATTGAAATCGCTCAGCTTCACGCCGGCATCCATCGATACCACCACGCAGGCGGCGGAAGTCACCTTAACCTTCACCGTTACCGACGATTCCTCGGGAGCGAATTATTTCGAAGCCGCCTTCTTCGATTCCACCGGCACTGCACGCCAGACTGCGTCCGCCAGGTTTACTCCCACGCTCTCAGCGACACAGACGCTAAAAATTTCCTTCCCGAAATTGAGCACTTCCGGCACCTGGACCCTGGCTAACGTCTTCCTGAGCGATGCCGCCGGAAACACTTTGGTTCTCGATGCCGATGGCGTCAGGGGCCGTGGCTTCCCTTGGCAATTGGAAGTGCGCTCGTCCCGCGACACCGAGAGCCCTAAAATCGCGTCCCTGGATTTTTCGCCTTCCGAAATTGACACCAGCGCCGGCGCCGCCGACGTCAAAGTCAACTTCACGGCCACTGACGATCTTTCAGGCGTAAGCTATATCGAGCTGAGCTTTGTAAGTCCGTCTGGAGCGGTTCGCAGAGGCGCCTCCGCAAAGCTCGAAGCCGCCACCTCGGTGTCCAATTCGGTTACCGTTACCTTTCCGCGGCTCAGCGAACCGGGTCAGTGGAACTTGAGCGCGTTATTCCTGTCGGATGCCGCGGGCAACACTCTGGTTCTGGACGCTGAAGGAATCGTGCGCGCCGGTCTCCGGGCAGGTCTGTTGGTCAAGTCCGCGTCCGACACCATCCCGCCGGTCCTCACATCCTTCCGGTTCGCGCCGGAAGCCATTGAGACCGCCCAAGGCCCCGCCACCGTAAAAGTGGACTTCACCGCCACCGACAACTTCTCGGGAGTGAAGTATGTGGAGGTTGTCTTTATGAGCGCTACGGGAGTGAAGCAGAGCGCTTCCGCGACGTTCAAGCCGGCGGCTGAAGTGAACGGATCGCTTGATGTCAGCTTTCCCCACGGGAGCGAGTCAGGCGTCTGGGCCGTGCACACCGTCATCGTAACCGACGATGCAGGGAATACCCTGGTGCTGGATGCGGACGCCATGGCGTCCCGAGTCGCTAAGCAATTGCAGGTTCGCTAAACCACTCACTACGGCAGAATGGCGGTCTTCAGATGACCGTTGTGGCTCATCAGGTGCCGCATCACCTCGAGCAGGTTGGCCAGCGGCTCCTCGCGATTGACGAAGTCGCGCGCCGCGATCTCCCCCCGGCTCACGATTTCAAGCG
>JALYHQ010000086.1 GCA_030776455.1 Acidobacteriota bacterium
GCACACAGCCCTGCACGTGCAGATCGCCGCCCGTAATCGCGCCCGCTATCAGAAACGTCCCGGCTTCGATGCGGTCCGCGATAATCGCGTGTTCGGTGCCATGCAGCGATGCGACTCCCTGCACGCGAATAGTGGACGTGCCCGCGCCTTCGATGTTCGCGCCCATCTTCCGCAACAGTTCCGCCAGATCCTGAACTTCGGGCTCGCGCGCGGCATTCTCCATCACAGTTTCGCCGTGCGCCAGCGTGGCCGCCATCAACAGATCCTCCGTGCCGGTGACAGTGATGCGGTCGAACTGCACCCGTGCTCCCTTCAGCCCGTTGGGCGCTTCAGCCTCAACGTAGCCGTGGGCTTGCGTGATGCGCGCTCCCAGTTTCTCCAGCGCGTTTACGTGCAGGTTGATGGGCCGCGATCCAATCGCGCACCCGCCCGGCATCGACACCCGCGCGCGTCCGGTTCGGGCCACCAGCGGACCCAGCACCAGGCTCGAAGCGCGCATGGTCTTTACCAGATCGTAAGGGGCTTCCGGTTTGTCCGGATGCCCTGCTTCCACCTTCACTACGCCGCCTTGAATATCCACCTTCGCGCCGATGTGCTTCAGCAACTTTTCCATGGTGGCGATGTCGCGCACGCGCGGCACGCGCCCCAGCGTCACCCGATCGGCCGTCAGCAAGCAGGCGGCCAGAGCGGGCAGAGCAGAGTTCTTCGCGCCGCTCACCGGAATCTCGCCTTCCAGCGGATAGCCGCCTTGTATTACGAGCTTGTCCATATCACGCCTTCACCGCATCCGAAACTCGCCCACCCGCTTGCGACAACCGGGCTTCCGCGCTGGTCCGATCCAGCCCGAGCCGCGCCATAACGATCGCGGTGCGGACGCTTCCCCCAGCCGACTCCAGCAGTTCGCCCGCCGCGTCATAGCTCACACCCGCCGCCTCCACAATGATCCGCCGCGCTCGATCTGCTAGCTTCGCGTTCTTCGGCTGCACGTTGACCATCAGGTTTCGATACACGTACCCGAGCCGGATCATCGCCGCCGTGCTGATCATGTTGAGTACCAGCTTGGTGGCGGTACCAGCCCGCATCCGCGTCGAGCCGGCCACCACTTCCGGACCCGGCAGCGGAGTGATCGGGATATCAACGGCGCGCGATAACTCCGAATTTGGAGTACAACTAATCCCCACCGTTAACGCTCTCAGGCGCCGCGCCGCCGCCACCGCCCCCAGTACATACGGCGTCCTGCCGCTGGCCGCGATTCCCACCAGCACGTCGCCCGCTCGAAACCCGCGCGCCAGCAAATCGCGTTCCCCCTGACTCGGATCGTCTTCGGTAGCTTCCGTGGCCCGGGCCAGCGCCGCTTCCCCGCCCGCGATGATCCCTTGCACCAGATCCGGCGCGACGTTAAAGGTGGGAGGACACTCGGCGGCGTCCAGCACCCCCAATCGTCCGCTGGTTCCGGCGCCAATGTAGTAGAGCCGGCCGCCCTTGCGGATAGCGTCCACGATGCCATCCACCGCCTCCGCGATCCTCGGGATCTCGGCCTCTACCGCCGGCGCTACGTTTTGATCCTGCTGGTTAATGATCCTGAGGATGTCCGCCACCGACCGGGCGTCGATGTCGCACGAGGCCGGGTTGAGCTGCTCCGTTAGAAGATTATCTAGCATTGAATCAATGTCTTACAAACGAAAAGAGCGCCGGAGGCTGGACCTCACGGCGCTCTTCGTTCGAAATCTTGGTTCGTTTTTACGCGCTGAAAGAGCTGCCACACCCGCAGGTGTTCTTCACGTTCGGATTGTTGAACTTGAAGCCGGCGCCCTCCAAAGTCTCTACGTAGTCCACCTCAGCCCCATCCAGGAACTGCAGGCTGGCCTGATCGATGAAGACCTTCAGGTCGCCAAAGCTGTAGGTCTTGTCCAGCATGTTGGCGCTGTTCTCGAAAGCCATGGAGTAGCTGAAGCCCGAGCAGCCTCCGCCCACCACCGCGATCCGCAGGCCGGCCGGCTTCGGATCCTGACCGTCCAGGATCTCCCTTACTTTGACTACAGCATTTTCCGTCAGTTGCACCATGTGTCGATTCTCCCTTGTTTCAGATCGGCAAACACCATTATCCCCCGAATTGGACCCATCAGGCAAGCCGTATCGCCCACCGGGCCCTCAACCGGACCCAAAATCGCTAGTGGCCGCTTCCTTAGATGCTAAACTCGCCACAGGGGTGCGAACTTCTTCCGGAACCCGGCCCGGCGGCGAACAAGTGGTTGCAACCACTTGGGGACCCGGCACGTCTGCTGCAATGTATGAGCAGCATGAGCGGTGCACTTCCGTTTCCCATATCGGCCGCGGAGCCCGGAACCAGGACTAGAGTGGACCATCGCAATACTGATGAAGCCGCTCTGGTGCGCCGGGTTCAGGCCCGCGATGAGCTGGCGTTCCGCGAAATCGTGGAGCACTATCAGGCCAAGGTTTTCTCCATCATCTACGGCATCCTGCGCAATCACAACGACGCCGAAGACATCGCCCAGCAGGTGTTCGCGAAGATTTACTTCTCCATCAAGAATTTCGATTTCCGCAGCTCGCTGCTCACCTGGATCTACAAGATCACGGTGAACGAGTGCTATGACTACTTGCGCAAGAAGCGGGTGCGGAAGCTGGTGTATGAGAGCGATTTCTCGGAAGAAGATGCCCAGCGCATGCAGAACACCGACAGCGCGATTCAGCAGGGGCCCGCGGTGGACACGCAGCTGGCGCAGCGGGACCTCGTGGTGAAACTGCTTGCGAAGCTGTCGCCGGAAGATCGCTTGCTGCTCATGATGAAAGAAGTGGAAGGCCATTCCGTGGAAGAGCTGTCGCGGATGACCGGAACCAATGAAAATACCATTAAGGTAAAGCTTTTCCGAGCGCGGCAGAAGCTGCTCAAGGCGGCGCAACGCCTGAACCGTGGCGGCGGCCACGCGGCGCTCGGGGGCACGCAGTCTGGATTTTGATTGTGATACAACAGATCAAGCTGACGACGGAAAACGGACATTCGATCCGTGCGGGTTATGTTAGAAGTGATTGCTTCATTTAAGGGAAGAGTTATGCATCAACCAATCAAGGATGGGCTTGAGGAATACCTTCGAGGCGCCGGTAAGGGAGCCAATCCCCGGGAATTCGACGCGCATTTAGCAGACTGCCAGCCGTGCTCCCAGGAACTGCGTCTTCTTGAGGCGCAGGCCTTGTGGCTGCGCTTGCTCCAGGATTCTGACGCCAAGAACGCCGAACCGGGCCCGGGCTTTTTCGCGCGCGTGATGGACCGTATTGAAGACGAATCGCCCCGCTCCATCTGGTCCGTCTTGTTGCAGCCCGCTTTCGGACGGCGGCTCGCCTTTGCCTCCGGCGCTCTGGCGCTGGTACTGGGCACTTATCTGGTTTCCACCGAGCCGGGCGAAGCGAACGCTCCGGATCAACGTGGATCGTATCAGCAAGGTGTAGTGATCTCCCAATTGAACCCCAGTACGGATCGCGATGCGGTCCTGGTAAACCTGGCGAGTTACCACGAATAAGGCGGTCATGCTCGAACCCGACCGCGCCTCGTGGCAGAATCCGCGAATTTTGGGCCTGCTGCTAACCGTCTTCATCCTCGGCGGCGTCGTCGGCGCACTGGTTATGAAGGTGGAGTTGCATGACCGGCTGCACCGCGCTTCCGCCACCTATTCCCAGCCTGCATTCGAAAAGCTCACTTATGAACGGCTGTGCAGGGATCTCAATCTCACACCCGAGCAGTCCAGCCAGTTGCGCTCCATCCTGGACGATTATGTCAAGTACAACCAGAGCCTGCAGGATCAGGTTCAGGATGCGCGCGCCACCGGCAAGAGCCAGATCCTGCGCATTTTGAACGCCGATCAGAGGCAGCATTTTGAGCAGCTCGTGACCGAATTGCCAGCCCGCTGAGCACCCCAGATTTGTCTTGCAACGCCGATGGGGCGGTGATATTCTAGGGTCGGAACGTGGGTAGATTTAGGCTCCGCCGCAAGGCTGGGGTCTGCTAATTGCAACCACGCTAAAAAGTGCTAAAGGTGAGTCGGTCTTCACAACTCCTGCCCCTGCGGACTTCGCGTCACAGGGGCTTTTTATTGGGCCGGATCGCTTTAGAAGGAGAAGTGAAGTTATGAGTAGCCTGCTCGGCCGCGAGGGAGAACTGGTTTCGGTCCGGATCTCAGTCGAGCCCAAGGTGCTGGAGGATCTCCTCGAAGCACTGGCCGGCCTGGACTTTCCCGTAAATCCCCAGCTGCACCACAAGCCCGCCCTGGTCACGGTGGAGTTCCCCGCCTGGACCGCCCGCCTGGAGGAAGTCCGCGCCGTCCTCCGCGACCACGGTTTCAACCCCACGGCTCTCGAATCCACCGCCGTCCTCACCCCCGTGTAGGGCGGACCCCCTGGTCCGCGCGGGGCCCCCTGGCCCCGCCACTCTACTTCAACCGAAAATTCACCTCAATCGTCGCCATCACCGACACCGGTTCACCCTTCTTCGTCGCCGGATCGAAGCGCCACTGCCGCACGGCGATCACGGCGTTGTAATCCAGCCCGTCATCGAGAGAATCCTTCACGGTGACATCGCGCGGGATGCCATCGGCGCCAATCACAACCCCCAGAATCACGCGCCCTTCCAGCTTTGCATCTCGAGCCGCTTCGGTGTACTGAGGTTCAACTTTGTACACAACACGCGGCGACTGAATATCGCCTCCGATCTTGTACACCTCCTCCGCCGGCAGCGGGCGAATCGCGCTGACCAGCAGCAACGCCAGCGGCAATGCGAGCATCATCGAGCGGACCAGCCACGGACCTGCCGCGCCGCGCGGCCGTACCGCAAACAGGTGCGCAAACCGGCTCTTCAGAGATTCCGCTCCGCGCGAGGCGGACATCGGGCAGCCAAACAGCAGGCCGCTCGAAAACCCACGCGCGCTTTCCAGCAGGACGTCCGCATAAGACGCGGCGGGCACTCCCGCGTCCAGCACCGCGTCATCGCAGGCCAGCTCTTGTTCGCGCCGCAAGCGGGCGCTGAGAACCCACGCCAGGGGATGGAACCAGAACAACGCCCGTGCCGCCACCGCCAGCAGATTCGCCCACACGTCCCCGCGCTGCAAGTGCGCCAGCTCATGCATCAAAACCACGCGCCGCCGGAAGGCATCCCAACTCGCGGCTTCCTTCGGAAGCAGGATCGCGGGATAGAGCAGCCCGCACGCCACCGGCGACGACACGTCGGCCGACCGCAATTGGGTCCGCATGGGCTCACTCGCCAGCGATCGCAATTCGCTCTCGTCCAGCCTTTCCGATCTGCGCCGCATCCGGACCGAGAGCCACCAGCCTCCCACCCAGCGCAGCGCGATCACCAGAACGCCCGCCAGCCACACCGCCGGCAGCGCCTGTCGCCACGGAATTCCCGATGGAATCGAAACACGCGCCAAGGTGGCCGCGGCGGCTGTGAAACGCGGCGTCTCAGTTACCACTTCCCACGAAGGGCTCGCCCAGGAAACAAGAGGCAACAGGATGGCGCCCGCCAGCGCCGCCACGCACACCAGCGCCCGCACCGACGCCGCGCGATTCTTCAGCAGAGCAAGACACACCAGCGCCACCGTAAGCAGTACCGTTGCGCGCATGGTTACCAGAATTGCGAATGACATGTTACTTCTTCTCCTTCTTGGCCCTTTCAATCATCTGGGACAGTTCATCGAGTTCTTCCTTGGTAAGCTCGAAAGCTCGCGGATCCAGAAACGCCGCCACGGCATCCTTCGCCGAGCCATCGAAAAACGTTCGCAGCAGCCGGTCAATAGCCGACCGGCGCGCAGCCGACCGTTCCACCGCCGGCAAGTAAACATACCGCAGCCCTTCCTCAACGTGCCGCACGTAGCCCTTGCGCTCCAGGACGCGCAGAATGGTCCGAACCGCCGAGTAACTCGGCTGGCCCGGCATGCGCTCCTGAATCTCAGGCCCGGTAGCGCGCCCTTGCGCGAACAAAATATCCATGATCTGCCGCTCGCGCCGGCTCATCTCGGAATCCGCGGATGGCTTCCCTGCCCTGCTCATAAATTAGCAACCTGCGTATAAATTAACAGATGGAGCACAGGGTGTCAAGGAAATAGTTTGGCAGCTTGTGATGTAAGGTATTCGTTATGATTCGGTTCGCCTTCTTCATGCTCGGGTTTTTGCCGCTCTCGGCCGCTGACCTGGTGGAAGCCGATTTCAAGACCGGCCTGGTCCCGAACCCTGTCCCCTATGCCGTGCTGCTTCCGGACGGCTACAAAGACGGCGCGCCGCTGCCACTTCTGATTTATCTCCACGGCGGCGGCGGAGATCGCCGCGCGTTAGCTCGCCTGCGAGATCTTTTCGAAACGGAGTGGAACTCGGGGCGACTGCCGAAGATGGTGGTAGCCACTCCCAGCGTGTCGCCGCGCTGCTTCTATATGGACTACAAAGACGGCAGCGAAAAGTGGGAGACCCTGATCGCCGGCCCGTTCCGCGAACACTTGCAGAAAGCCTACAACGCGAGCTCCGGTCCGAAGAAGAATCTCATTATGGGTCCCTCGATGGGAGGTGCAGGTACGTTACGGATGGGGGTGAAGTATCCCGAAAGATTCGGAGCCATCGCCGCGCATGAACCGGGCATCGAGCCGATCCTGCATTGGAAAGACATGCAGCCGCGGCATCGCTTCTGGCGTGAAGATACGTTCTTTGAAACTCCATTTGGGAAACCCGTCGATCCTGCGTATTGGGAGGCCAATAATCCCGCGTCGATCGCGAAAGCCAACGCGAAGCGGGTGATCGATTCCGGATTGCAGATCTATCTGGACGTTGGCGACCAGGACATGTTCTTTCTTTACGAGGGGACGGAATTCATTCACCGCATCCTGTGGGACAGCGGCGTGGTTCACGAATACCATATTGTTCACGGAGCAGATCATGTGGGCCGGAGCTTGCTGCCGCGCACGACAGAGGCTCTCGAATTCTTTGCGCGGGTGTTGAATCCGGCTCCGCCCGATTCAGTAGTAGATGCCGCCCGAAAAGCCCTGGATCCGATGAAAAGGAAATATGGAGTCAAGTGAAGTGCTCTTCAGCCGCGATCAGCTAGTCCCGATCCCTAGCCCCAATCGACGCGGAAGCGGCGGCTGAGCTCGGCTGCCTACGGAGCGCTATGACCGGTACACCGCAGCACGCCCAGATAGGAGCTCCACGGACCGACTGCGTCACGATACTGGTGGGCCATCACCCGGCATAGTTGATGCACATGAGTAAGGTCGTGAACGGCCCATGTCGCCAGAAGTTCCGATAGCGTCACCACTCCCAGCGCCGGATGTCTTCCTCGCCGCGTCAAGTCTTCGCGCAGTAAATTCAGTGTCTGCAGCGCAACCAGGTTCTCCCTTCGCAAGCGGGCGAAATCGTCCAAGAGCTGCTCCAGCGACTTGTCTTGACTCTCCTTTAGCGGCGCAAAGCGGTCAAAGGGATCAAATGGCCGCGTTTCGCCGTTCTCCAGTATGATCCGCACTCGCGCCATCCAGTCGGTGCGCTCCCCGAAGATCAAGTGGCCCACGATGTCGAACGCGCACCAGGTATCTTTTCCTTCGTTGCCGCGCACCCAGATGTCGGGCAGCCCGCGCAACAGGGCATTTAGAGTTGCGGGAGTGCGAGTGAGAATCGCGATGGCCTCGGCCATGCTGAATTCCGTCGAGTTTGCCATGCCTGCGTAGATGCATTCCCTGGCGCTTTGGACTCAAGCGACGGAGAATCCCGATAGCCCATTCGGAAAGAGCGAGAGTCCGATTAATCGCCGGACCGACCCCCCACAGTCGCGGCTCAGTGGCGTCCCCGGTTGTGCCGGATTGCACGGTCAGCGACCTCCAGCGCCAGGGAAAATCATGCGTTCACATCATTGTGAACGCGGCACGCCAAGGGTGTGCGCCACAAGTCTGGTCAGAACTGGAAATAGACGAACGGAACGACGCTTTCCGTCACGCCGAAAAGCTCCAGGCAGATCAGGATGAGAGTCATCGCGCCGGCATACGCCCAGACGGGACCCGTGACCAGCCGCTCGAACCATCCTTTGCTTTCCTCCCAGCGTGCGAGAAAGAAGGAAACGGCAATCAGGCCGATTTGCCAGGAATTGAACAGGATCACACCTGGTGAACCATGGAACATTTGACCGATCACGGCCACGGCATCGCTGAACTTCGCCAAGCGGAAGAACGGGGCTCCCGCGGAAAACAGCAGGAAGGTACAGCACACCTGGAGGGCATGTAAGTCTACCGTCGCCGGAACCGCGGGGCGCCGGCGCCGCCACACCCGCCAGGCTCTTTCCAGACTGAGCAGCACGCCGTTGTAAGCGCCCCAGACCACGAAATTCCAGCTTGCTCCGTGCCACAATCCGGCCACAATCATCGTGATCATCAGGTTGACATGGAGGAATCCTTCCCCGCTTCGGCGGGTCGCCAGAGGGATGTAGACGTAATCGCGCAGCCAGGTGGAGAGGGAAATGTGCCAGCGGCGCCAAAACTCGGTCATGCTCGCGGCCAGAAAGGGACGGTTGAAGTTGACTGGAAAGTGGAATCCGAGCAGCTTGGCAGATCCGATGGCGATGTCGGTGTAACCGGAAAAATCGAAATATACCTGGAGGATGAAGGCAATGGAACCGGTCCAAGCGGTGAGCAGGCCGGGGTGTTGCGCCAGATTGTTGAAGTAGGAGTCCGAGACGCGCGCGAGGTTGTCGGCGAAGGCCATCTTCTTGGCGAGGCCGAGAGCGATCAACAGGATCGCCGAAGCCTGTTCTTCGCGAGATGGCGGGCGCCAATGGTACAGGTCGCGAAAGAATACGCGCGCCCGCACGATGGGACCGGCCACAAGCTGCGGAAAAAAGCAGATGAACAAGGCGTAGTCGAGTGGGTTCGTGATGGGCTTCTGCTCTCCGCGATACACGTTCACAACGTACGAAATACTTTGCAGGGTATGGAAGCTGATCCCTAATGGCAATACGATGGAGAGATTGAACGCGGAGGGTGGCAGCCCTATCAATCCGGCTACATTGTCTGCCAGGAAATTGTAGTACTTGAAGACGCATAGAAACGACAAGTTGGCCAGGACGCTGATCAGCAGGAACGCCCGCTTGCGTTCGGGACGCGCTCGGGTCATCCAAATGGCGGCCCAGTAGTCGATGGTGGTCAACACCAGCAGGAGCGGGACGAATTTCCAGTTCCACCAGGCATAGAAGCCGTAGCTAGCCACCAGCAGAATGAATTTGCGGAGAGTGCCGGCGGAGTTGTAGAACAGCAACAGCACCAGCGCGAGGAACAAAAAGTACTGGACGCTATTGAACAGCATCCAAGGCCGCTCCCAACTCGCGCGCCAGCATGGTTGTGAATCGCGCCATCCCTTCCGCATTCATATGCTGCCGGACATCCATGAAGAGCTCAGGGCGCTCTAGACTGTCCAGGGCATGTTCGTTCAGCAACACCACGTTAGGGTCCGCCGCAAACTCGCGGATGGAGCTGCTCAGCTTCTTTACCAGGGTGTCTGGACGAGGCACTGGTCCTCTGGGCAGGCGGAAGAACACCACACGGGTAGCGGTTCCGCGATAGTGATGAACGATCCTGCCGAACCATTCACGGCGGTACGCCGCAAGCCGTCCGGTCTGGAGCGACACAGGTCTCAGCAGAACATCCTTGATAAGTTGGATTTCTTCTGCCGTTGCGCCGGGTGGGAAGTGGATCCGGCGGGTCTCCCAATCGACACTCAACCCCGCCAGATTGTGAGAGGATCCGATGAAGGCGTAGGCTTCAGACGCGTAGGTTCGATCATACGCCTGAACCTTATCACGCCGCTCATCCGGCGCCAGAAGAAACGCCTGGAGATCGTCTTTGTAAACCGTCCCCTTGAATAGACTCCCCCGAAACGCCTGCCATTTTTGGTATGCGCCGTGGTAGGAGCCCGCGAAATCAAGAACGTCGGCCAGGCGCAACCGCGCGATCAGGTAATGCAAGTCCGCGGTCTCGTCCGCAAGGTCGACACCCCGATCCTCCTCACCCCGATCCTCGTCGTCATAGTCACCCACCGGTATCAGTAGCGCGGCGTATCGCCGGGCCGAGGGATCCAGGTCGCGGACCTGGTAGTACCAGCAGCGAGGCGTCGTGCCGGGC
>JALYHQ010000087.1 GCA_030776455.1 Acidobacteriota bacterium
GGCACAGGCGGCGGCGCGGGCGGTGGACGTGGCGGGACCGGCGGCACTGGCGGCGGAGCGGTGGGTGGAGGCACGGGACGCGGCGGAGGCACGATAGGCACTGGCGGCTCCACCGGTCGCGGCTCGAACACCGGAGGCACCACGCAGCCATACATCAACAACCCTCTCAACCGGCAGCCGCAAATGATCATGCCGCCGATTCTGGAAAGCGCATCCACCAATCAGCAAGTGCTCCACATGCTGGCCGATGGAACCGGCGGATTTCTCATCGCCAACACCAATGACCTGCTAGGCGGCCTGGAAAAAATCGGCCGTGAGCAAAACGAATATTACATCCTGGGCTACACGCCTCCGGAATCTTCCGAGGGAAGCTGCCACACGTTGAAAGTGAAAGTTGATCGCGGCGGCACCATTGTCCGCGCGCGCACCGGCTATTGCAACGTCAAGCCGCAGGATCTGCTGGCCGGAACGCAGGCCGAGAAAGAGCTCGAGAATCGAGCCGCGGCCGATGGGCCGGGACCCGTGCGCGCCACCATGCAGCTCCCGTTCTTCTACACCTCCGCGAACATCGCCCGCGTCAACGTCGCGATGGAGATTCCTTCCGACTCGATGAAAGTAGCGAAGGAGAAGGGTAAGCTGCACGCGGAAGTGAACGTGATGGGTGTGGCTTATAAAGCCGACGGCGCCGTGGCGGCCAAGTTCAGCGACACCGTCAAACTCGACTTCCAGAACAAGAAGGAAGTGGAAGCCTTCCAGGAAAAACCGATGCACTATGAAAACCAGTTCGACGTGGCGTCGGGCAAATACACCTTCAAGGTGACCTTCACCGCCGGCGGCGAAAATTTCGGCAAACTCGAAATGCCGCTGGTAGTTGAGCCGTATGACAGCAAGACGTTCAGCATGAGCTCCGTGGCATTGAGCCGGGAGATCCACCGCCTGGCCGACGTGGCCGGCGATCTTGCGGCCGCCATGCTCGAAGACCGGAAACCGCTGGTGGCGCAGGGCGTGCGGATTACTCCCGCCGGCACCAACCGGTTCAAGAAAAGCGATTCGGTGGTTTTGTACGCAGAGGTCTACGAACCGCTTCTCGCCGATGGCAGCGCCGCCAAGCCGCAAGCCGCCGTGCAGATTCGAGTGCTGGATCGCGCCACCGGCGCGCAGAAGTTCGATTCCGGCGGCATTCGCATTGATTCCTACATGCAGACCGGAAGTCTGGTGATCCCAGTAGGCTTGAAGGTTCCTTTTGACTCGCTGGTGGCGGGCGCATATCGTCTCGAGCTGCTGGCAATAGATTCGCTGAATAAGCAGGCCACGCGCACGCTGGATTTCGACATCGAATAAGGATGCGGCTTCTTCTGCTCGCGGCGCTGATCTGCGCCGCCGCTCACGCCGCAACCCAGGTAGTGATCCTGGGAACGGGGACCCCGCTCGCCGATCCCGATCGTTCGGGGCCCGCCGTCGCGGTGATCTACAACGGCCAGGCGTACCTGTTTGATGCGGGTCCTGGTGTAGTGCGGCGCGCTGCCGCGGCGTCCGGCAAACACGATTTAGCGGCCCTGAAGCCTCCACGGTTGCGCCGGGCGTTTCTTACCCATCTGCATTCAGATCACACGCTGGGCTTGCCGGATCTGATCTTTTCGCCGTGGGTACTGGGCCGCAAGGAACCGCTGGAGCTGTACGGTCCACTGGGAACCAAGGCCATGGTGGATCATATCGAGGCCGCCTGGCGTGAGGACATCGACGTTCGCACCAACGGCCTGGAGCACGGCAATAAGACCGGATACCGCGTCCAGGTTCACGAAATCCAGACCGGCGTCATTTTTCGCGACGGCGAGTTGAAGGTGACGGCCTTCCCCATGCTGCACGGCGCCTGGGCATACCCGTTCGGCTATCGCATCGATACGCCGGACCGTTCCATAGTGATTTCAGGCGACGGCACGCTGAGTCCCGCGCTGATCGAGGCCGCAAAAGGCTGCGACCTGCTGCTGCATGAAGTCTATTCGGAGCAGGTATTGGAACACGGCCGGAAAGACGACACGACATGGACGAAGTATCTGCGGCAGGTCCATACGTCCACGGCGCAGCTTGCCGAAATCGCAAACCAGACCCACCCGAAACTGCTGGTTCTCTATCATCAGATTTATTACGGACCCACCGACGCGGAACTGCTCGAGGAAATCCGCCGGGCGTACCACGGCCCAGTGTCGAGCGCTCATGATCTGGATATTTACTAGTTGCGTATCGCGATAACGAGATTCTGCGGGCCGGGGACGCCGCCCAGTGTAAATGTGAGCGGAACCGTATCGCTGGCGGCGACATTGGGCACCACCACGTTGAACTGATAGAGACCCACGAAGCCGGGCGCGAATCCCGCGTAGATCACCGTGGCGGGTACGTTCGCGAAGAAGACCTGAAACGACGATTGCAGCGCATTGGCTTGCTGGACAATCTGGCCTGCTGGGATATCGGGCGTCACCGGCCCAAAACCCACTCCATACATCGTAAGACTGTCGCCGGGGCGGGCTCGTGCGGTGGCCGCGCCTGGGATGTTCACCGGCAGCACGTAGGTGAGCGTGCCCGAAAAAAGCGCGACAACATTTTGTCCGCCTTTGAGAATGAAGGACGGCGGCGCGAGCAGGCCAGGCTCCAGCGCATTGAACGTGACGGTATACGCGTCACTGACTCCGCCCGCAGTCGTGATTACTACCGGCTGCGGTCCGGGTGCGATGCCCGAAGGCACCTGCGCGTTGACTTGTCCCGGGCTGACAAAGTCTACATATGCGGGCTTTCCCGCGATCGTGACCGTGGTGCCACCGAGAGTGGACGGCGCCAGGACTCCCTTGAAATCCGCGCCGGCCCAGGTTTGCGAGCGAGTGTTGGCGAGATTCACGCCGTAGATTTCGACCCACGTTGCGGGCGCGACGGCCTGGAAGGCCCCGTAGTTGCCAGCGGTAATCACTCCGGAAGGAGAGATGGACGGAGCAGGGTCAAACGTGCCTACGATCGGTCCCGTGATGGTGGCGTTCGGCGTCAGCCCCACCTGTCCCACGCCGCAGACGGAAACTCCCGTGCAGGTTGGATTCGTATAGAAGAAAGAGAAGTTCGCGAAGCTGTAAAACGGAATGGGGGGGCCATTCGTTGGCGTCAGAGTAATCACGAGGGAAAAGTTATTCGTGGCCTGAAAGTAGAACAGGTCGCCCCCGGGAGTCCTGGAAATCGCGTTCAACGGAAACGCTCCATTGCCCGCATAGGTGAGCACAAAACTGTAAGTGCCGCCTTCCGCGAATCCCGTGAACTGACCGGACAGCGTGCAAGTGGTATTGGTCCCGTCAAAAACGCAGGAGCCCCAGGAGACCTTGGTCTGCCCTTGGCCCGCTGCGTTTCCGCCCAGGCCCGTGAGTCCGAAGGTCTGGTTGCTCAGCCCGAGCGTAGCCACCGTCGCCGATGCTTGCGGCGATGCCGCCGCCAAGAAAAACAGAAAAGCCGGAATTGCGGCAAGCCTCATTTAGTTGATCCTCTTGATGACATGGCGGGACATTCCTTTAGGCACACGCGCCGCCTCATACTTGGATTAACGAAAACGAGGGATAAAGTGCCTCAGTGGCGAGTTCCCATGGGAGCTCGAATGGTGCCCGGGGTGGGACTTGAACCCACACTCGCCTTGCGGCGAAAAGGATTTTAAGTCCTTTGCGTCTGCCAGTTTCGCCACCCGGGCACGCTAGTCCATTCTACCTTTCGCGGCTTCAGCTTATGATCAGGTTATGGAGGCTTCGGACAACTTAGATATCACCCCGTCGCGCAAGCCACCTTCAACGTGGCAGAGCTTCTTTGATCTCAGAGATGAAATCGATGTGCCGGATGACTTCATGTCTGAGCGAGGCGATGGACCGCCGCAGGAGCGGGAGCTCTTCCGATAAGGTCGCCAGACGCCCACGGTTTCGGCGCCGTGAGCGAATTGTCGTTCACCATTCCGCCCGCACCCGCTTGCCATCCTCTGCCGTGAATTGAATCAGCCGATTCTGTAACGTCACTTCTCTCAGGGAATGCTGAGACTTGCCCAACTGCTTGCCAGTATCGTCAGCCATGACGATGTTGGTGGCCATACAGCCTCGTCCAAACTGGACGTGGTTGCTGTAGGCTAGTCCGGGCAGGAAGAAAAACGAATGCTCCTCGCAGCGCCACACGTACTTCCAGGTGTTGGCTGAACCCAAGCCAAAGGCGTACAACTCTTCCCCGCTTGCGTCCCGTCTAACAAGGACCCCGTTGTTGTGTTGGCGGCGCACGTCGAGGTAAACCGCAGACTTAGGTGATGGCGTTCCATCAACAACGATCTTTGCGTCCCAAACCTTGAGGTGCCAACTCCAATATCGGTAAAGCGACGAAGCAGTTGCGATCATGAACAAGAGAACGACCACGCCGATGATCAGCGCCATCGCCTTAATGAACTGCCGAATGATGCTCGATCGATCGCTCACGACCACGATTCTATCTCTCGGCGCCACCCGCCGTACCGTAACGTCGGCGTCTTATTCTCCCCATCTCGCCCTACGAAATCGCCCACTTCCTCTGAATCGGCACCCCAAATCGATACAACGCCGCCTCCACATCCTTCTCGCTTAAGCGCGAAGCGTCGTAGTCGACGGTGATCTTGTCCAGGCTCGGCGCCAGACGCACGCGGTGGATGCCGTAGAAGCTGTGCGCCTCGGCGATGCCTTTCGCGTCGGCATCCGTGGCCTGACGGACCAGATCGTAAGCCAGTTGTACTTGCGTCACGGGTTCAGGATATCATCCGCCGCCGGACTTCAGCTTCCACTGAATCTGGCGGAAGATGCCGAGCCAAACCTCGGCGTCGTGTGTTTCGAGGTTCAGCCGGCGGACCAGCCGGCGCAGCTTCGCGGGAGTGGATCCGGAGTGTACGTAGCCGGATTGCTCCAGTACTTCGATCAGCAGACCGGTGATCCGTTCGACGTCTTCCGACGGCGCGGGCCGGCGGCGCTCGTCCGGGCGCGCTACCACGGGCTTGCGCGCGATCTCATAGAGCGCCACCGCCACCGCTTGCCCCAGATTCATGGAGCGGTGCTCCTCGCGCGTTCCGATGCGCAGCAGCCAATGGCACCACGCGAGATCGTCGTTCGACAGCCCGAATTTTTCAGATCCGAACAGCAGCGCTACCGGCGCCGAACCGAGCTGCTTTCGAATCATGGGACCCGCGCGCTCCAGCGGACGCAAGGTGTGCTCCAGCCCGCGCGGACCCAGGGACGTGGTCCCCACCACCAGCGCGCAGTCGGCGACCGCTTCTCCGATCGACTTGTATTGCTGCGCGGCTTCCAGAACCGACCCGGCGTTCACAGCCGACTTCGCTTCGCGAAATGCGACGTCGTAGGCGTTCACCAGCCGCAGCTGGAAGAATCCGAAATTGCTCATGGCCCGCGCGGCCGCGCCGATGTTCAGAGGGTTACGCGGCGAGATCAGGACTACGCGGAGATTGTCGATGGGCGGCAATCCCGAATTTTAGCGCGTCAGGGCGCCTTCCACCGCGCCCACCACGATCAGCAGCACCGTGAACGCCGCCCAGCCGTAATGCAGCCAGTAGCGCGTGTAACGCATGGTGAGCCGGACGTCGTCCCAAACCGGATCGCGAGGGTTCCAATATGCCACGCCCTAGCGTGCGCTTTGCCCGGTGCGCTGACGAATAGGAAAAAGGTTGGCACAGTTTGTGGGACTAGGAGTACTTTCCCCTGTGGGGCGGACCCCCTGGTCCGCGCGGGGCCCCCTGGCCCCGCTTTTCTGTCGAAGAAGAAAAGCCAGCCAGGGGGCTGGCTGCGGGGCAGGGGCCCCGCCCCACAACGGGCTACCTCTCTAAATAGGTGTACCCGTTCAGTCCGTCTTCGTAGAACTTCAGCAGCCGGCCTGACTCCTCATACCCAATCCGCCCCTCGCGCAACGCTGCCTCCACGTCCTTGCGGAACTGCTCCAGCAGAGTCTTGCCGTTGAACTGCACATAGTCCAGTACTTCCCGTACCGTGTCGCCCTGGATTACCGTATCCAGCACCGGCTCGCCGCTCTCGCTCAGGCTCACGTGCACAGCGTTGGTGTCCCCGAACAGGTTATGCAGATCCCCCAGGATCTCCTGGTACGCGCCCACCAGAAACGCTCCCAGCACATAGGATTCGCCGGAATCGCCATTGTGGAACGGATGCAGCGGCAGCGTGCGCTTCACATCCCGGCGATCGATGAATTGGTCGATCTTTCCGTCCGAATCGCAAGATATATCGCCTAGTACGCCGTTGCGCGTGGGGATCTCATCCAGCCGGTGTATCGGCATGATGGGAAACAGCTGCTTCACCGCCCAGCTATCCGGCATGCTTTGAAACAACGAGAAATTGCAGAAATAGGTGTCCGAAAGCAGACCGTCCAGGCTCTCCAGTTCCTCGGGAAAGTAATCCAGCTCCTTGGCCAGGCGGTGGATGCGCCGGCAGATGGCCCAGTACAGATTCTCAGCAAGGCTGCGCTGCACCAGCGGCAGATAGCCCAGGCTGAACAGATTCAGCGCTGCGTCCAGCGCCTGCTGCGAATCGTGGAAACTCTCAAGCAGGTTCTTCGAGTTGAGCGCTTTGTAAGTGTCCTGCAGGTCCAGCACCGGCTGCTCCGCGTCCTCAGGGACGCTTTGAGGAGCATCCTCGCCGAAACCGCTCACGCCCAGGACATTGAAGACCAATACGCTGTGGTACGCCGCGATGGCGCGCCCGCTCTCGGAAACGATCACCGGATGCGGAACCTCGGCTTCATCGCACACGTTCTGGATGTGATACACCACGTCATTGGCGTATTCCTGCAGCGTGTAATTCACGCTGGATTCGAAGTCCGTCTGCGAGCCGTCATAATCTATCCCCAGCCCGCCGCCGACATCCAGGAACTTCAGACCCGCGCCCGCTCGTTTCAGCTCGACATAAATCCGCGCGGCCTCGATCACCGCGCCCTTGATCTGCCGGATGTTCGTGATCTGGCTGCCCAGGTGGAAGTGGAGCAGCTGGATGCAATCTTCCATGCCAACGGCTTTCATTTTTTCGAGCGCCGTGAGGGCCTCTGTTACCGTGACGCCGAATTTCGAGCGAAAGCCTCCCGACGATTTCCAGCGGCCCGAGCCTTTGGCCGCCAGCTTCACGCGCAATCCGATCACCGGCCGCACGCCCACCCTTTGCGCGTGCTTCACAATCAAGTCCAGCTCGGTGTACTTCTCCACCACCGGAATGATGTTGCGGCCAATCTTCTTGGCCAGCATTACCATCTCGATGTATTCGTCGTCCTTGAATCCGTTGCAGATGATGGGCGTGTCATTGTCGGCCACCGCCAGCACGGCCAGCAGCTCGGGTTTCGAACCCGCCTCAAGCCCGAACTGGTAGGGCCGTCCGAACTCGAAAACCTCTTCCACTACCTGGCGCTGCTGGTTCACCTTGATGGGATAAACGCATTGATAGCTGCCCTGGTAGCCGTGTTCGGCGATGGAGTTTTGGAACGCCTGATGCAGCTCACCCAAACGATGTTTCAGGATCTCGGCAAAGCGGATCAGGATGGGCATGGAGATGCCGCGCAGTTCCAGCTTCTCCACCAGCTCCATCAGGTCGATGGACCGCGTGGGATCTTTGGTGGGATGCACCCACAAGTGCCCGTTGGCGCCCACCGAGAAGTATCCTTTGCCCCAGCTCGCTACGTCGTAGAGCTCGCTGGCATGGGAAGTGGTCCAGCGCGTGGTGGGCTCCCAAACGGCGGCTTCAGTCAGTTTCAATTCTTATACGCCTCCAGAACAACAGGGTCAACTCTCAGTGTCCTAGTAATTGGCGCCGGGGGCAAGTAAATTTTAGAATGAACCCATGTTGCTCAAAGGCAAGACGGCTCTGGTTACGGGCGCCAGCAAAGGAATAGGCAAGGGAATCGCGCTGGAACTGGCGCGCCAGGGTTGCTCGGTGGCGGTGAACTACCGCGGGGACGCCGCGGGCGCCGAAGCGGTCGCCGTTGAGGTGCGCGCCCTGGGATGCGACGCCATTCCGGTGGCCGCCGATGTGGGCGTGTCCGCCGACGTGAGCCGTATGTTTGACCAGACGCTCTCCCGGTTAGGCCGCCTTGACATCCTGGTCAATAACGCGGGAATCCAAACCTGGAAGCCCCTGGTGGATCTGGAAGAGCACGAATGGGACCGCGTGCTGGCCACCAATTTGAAGGGCTGCTTCCTCTGTACGCAGTCGGCGGCGCGCCACATGCGCGAACGCGGAGGGGGGCGGATTGTGAATATCGGATCCGGCTGTAACAAGGTCGCGTTTCCGCGGCTGGTGGACTATACGGCCAGCAAGGGCGGCATTGAGATGCTGACCAAGGTGGCGGCAGTCGAGCTCGCTCCGGATCGCATTACGGTCAACTGCGTCGCCCCAGGGGCCATCGAAATCGAACGCACCAAGGAGGAAGCCGGCGACTACGCCGGCACCTGGGCACGCCTGACTCCGGCGGGGCGCGTCGGCACGCCTCGGGATGTGGCCCATGCCGTGGTGTTCTTCTCCACCGATGCCGCCGAGTTCATTACGGGCCAAACGCTCTGGGTGGACGGCGGACTTTTCGCCAAGCCGGCTTGGCCGTACTGACGCTCTAAATGTTCGCCGCAAATAACCGTAGAAAGTCTTAGGGAAGCAGTGGTTTGGCCCGCAGGCGTCACATGGCGGCGGATACGTGCGCGCTGCACTTATTTATTTTCCAAAGTGAAATTGGGCGCGCTTCAAAGCGATTGGAAACCTTCTATGAGCGTTCCCAATGAGTTAACGAGGGCGGCGCCCTGTCCCCGGCGCTGCATTCGTGCTATAGGTTTGTCCCTATGGCACCGATTGGCTCAACCTATGCGAATGCCCATTGACAGGTTTGAAAAGGCGTGTTATTTTTCTCGTGATTCACCCAAGTTGTAGTACTGCTAGCTGCGAGAGCTAAGTCGGCCGCGGTTGGTCATTCTTTCGCTTATCCTCGTTATCCAGGCGAGGATGGAGGAGTGCGCCCCGTCTTTCAGGTCCGTTCAGGCATCGACGGCTGCATGTGTCTTTGAGAACCCGTTTTGGAGCTAATCATGTCCGCGTTGCATCGACCAACCATCTTCCGAGCTATCTAATAGATTCGGCCCCCGCTGTGGGGCGGGGGCCGTTTCTCGGATGCCAGGTAGATGGCAGCCTACGACAACTCCATTCTACCTGACTTCGAGATCCGCCGGTCCCCCACTGAAAAGCGGAGTGTCCTTGCGCAATATGTGCAAAAGAAGTCTGAAAGGAGTTTATCTATGCATCTCTTGAAATCTTCACTGGCCAGGAATGGAGTAAAGTGCCTGGCTGGAATGTTACTTGTGTCGGCAATTTGTGTCGCCCAGACCGATCCCGGACCGCGCGGTGGAGCCGCTGGCGCCGGCGGCCCGTTCGTTGGACTCAATGCCAACGAGCAAGCGTTCTTCACATCCGCGAAGGGGGTATTTCAGGAAGTGGATTCAGTCCGCGGAACCATCCCTGGTGAAGCGGGCGTGGGCCTGGGACCCACGTTCAACATGAACAGCTGTTCGGGGTGTCACGCTCAGCCCGCCACCGGCGGCACCAGCCCGGCCACGAATCCGCAGATAGCCGTGGCTAACCTGCACGGCGCCACCAACACCATCCCATCGTTCATCAGCTCGAACGGTCCGGTACGCGAAGCAAGGTTCATCGCCGTCGACCCAACTCAGCTCAATTCCCCACTGGATGGCGGCGTGCACGGCTTGTTCACGATTAAGGGCCGCACGGACGCTCCAGGCTGCAATCTGGCGCAGCCGGACTTCAACTTCCAGCTCGCCAACGCCAACGTCAGTTTCCGCATCCCGACTCCGACATTCGGCCTCGGGCTGATTGAGAACACGCCCGACGCAACGCTGCAGGCCAACCTCGCCGCAAATGCCTCTCAGAAATCGTCCCTGGGCATCGCGGGCAGGCTGAACACCACCGGCAACGACGGTACCGTGACGCGCTTTGGCTGGAAGGCCCAGAACAAGTCGCTCGAGATTTTTTCGGGCGAGGCCTACAACGTCGAGCAGGGCGTTTCCAACGAAGTGTTCCCCAATGAGCGCGCGGCCGTACCCGGCTGCGTCTTCAATCCGACCCCCGAAGACCACACCAACATCGGCGCCGGCGGCAGCACCACGCCTTCCGACATCATCAACTTCAGCGCCTTCATGCGGCTCACCGCTCCTCCCACGCCGACCACGCATACTTCTTCCGAGCTGAACGGTCAAGCCTTGTTCAGCAGCATCGGATGCGCCCTGTGCCACAGCACTTCGCTGACCACCGCGGCCTCGCCGTTCACCGGCATGAGCAATGTCACCTACCATCCGTATTCCGATGTCGCCCTTCACCATATGGGATCGGATCTGCTGGATGGCGTCCTGCAGGGCGGAGCCGGTCCGGATGAGTTCCGCACCGCGCCGCTTTGGGGCGTCGGGCAGCGGCTCTTCTTCCTGCATGACGGCCGTACCTCCAACCTCTTGACGGCCATTCTGGTTCACGCCGACGATAGCGGCCAGTGCAACACCACGGAGTTTACCGCTTCGTTCCTGGACGAAACCAACGGAAGTGTCTATCAGCCCGATTCAAAGAGCCAGTTCTGCGGATCGGAGGCCAATGGAGTGATTAACAACTTCAAGAGCCTCAGCACGTCGCAGAAGCAGGACATCTTGAATTTCCTGCGCTCTCTCTGACGGGCGTTTCACCTCAGCCAAAGCGGAGGCGCGGCGCTCCGCTTTGGCTTAATTCGCTGAACTAGAATACAAGGACGATGCGAAGCCTTCGTCTGTTTGCCGCCACGCTTTCCTCTGCGCTGTCTCTTTTAGCCCAGACTCCCTCCAGCCGCCCCATCGTAATCCGGGCGGGCCGCCTAATCGACACGCGCGCCGGACGCGTTCTCACCTCCCAGAACATCGTTATTCAAGGCGACCGTATCCGTTCCGTCGGCGCTGGAGCCGTGCCCGCCGACGCCGAACTCATCGACCTGAGCGCCTTTACCGTTCTGCCCGGCCTGATCGACAACCACACCCACGTCCTGCTGCAGGGCGATATCACCGCCGCGGACTATGACGATCAGCTCCTGAAAGAGTCCATCCCCTATCGCGCCATCCGCGCCACCATGTCCGCGCGCACCGCGCTGATGAACGGCTTCACCACCTTGCGCGACCTGGAAACCGAAGGCGCCATGTACGCCGATGTCGATATTAAGACCGCCATTCAGCGCGGCGTCATTCCCGGCCCGCGCATGTTCGTCGCCACACGCGCGCTGGCCCCCACTGGAACGTATCCGCTATCAGGCTACTCCTGGGAGCTCCGCGTTCCCGAGGGCGTCCAGATCGTGGACGGCGCCGATAACCTGCGTCACGCCGTGCGCGAAGAGGTGAAGTACGGCGCCGATTGGATCAAGTATTATTCCGACCGCCGCTATTTCGTCAAAGATGGCGCGCTGCACTCCTGGGTGAACTTCACCGATGAAGAAGCCGGCGCGCTGGTGGCCGAAGCGCATCGCCTGGGCCGCAAAGTAGCCGCGCACGCCATGGGCAAAGAGGGCATCGCGTCGGCGCTGCGGGCGGGCGTCGACACCATCGAGCACGGCGACGGCCTGGACGAAGAGCTGATGGATCAAATGATCCAGCGCGGCGTCTACTGGTGCCCTACCCTCTACGTGGGCATTTACGTCGCGCAGGGCCGCGCCGATGCCGGCGCGCCCATCTGGCTCGAAATGATGAAGCTGGAAGAGAAGGCCTTCCGCCGAGGGGTGGAGAAGGGTGTGAAAATCAGCCTGGGTACCGATGCCGGAGGTTTCTCCTGGTCCGTGAATGAAGCCAAGGAGTTCGGCTACATGGTTAAGTACGGGATGACGCCCATGCAGGCCATCCGTTCGGCGACGGTGGTGGGAGCGGAGCTTCTGGGCGAACAAGACCGCTTAGGCGCCGTAGAACCCGGCAAACTGGCCGACATCGTCGCGGTACGAGGCGATCCGCTGGCGGATATTGGAATTCTCGAGCGAGTGGAATTCGTGATGAAAGCCGGAGTAGTCTACAAAAAACCCTAATGTGGGGCAGGTCCCCTGTCCTGCAGCCGGCCCCCCGGCCGGCTATGCACGAAGCCCCGCCCCCAACACTCTACGGGTTATGCTGCCGGCAGCCGCCGCTTCCTGAATTGATCCAATTCTGCTGGATCAGCCAGTTCTTGCCGCCGAAGGTCTGATTCGCCTGCGCCCCATTCGAAGTTGTGAAGGTGGCGCCGAAATTGAAGTTGCACTTGTCGCCGTTTTCATTCCCGTTCCGGTCAAACCATGCGTTCAAGTCCGGATCGGAAATCGCTTCCTCCATCTCGTGCGTAATAACGTTCGCCATCTCATCGGCGTCCAGGTTGCCGTTGGGCGTGGTGGTCTGCGCCGAGCAAGCCGAAGGACACCGTGCGCCGTCGCCTACGAACGAGTACTTGATGTCGTGTCCGTTGATGGTGGCGCGCGTGTGGAATCCGCAATACTGCGTGCAGAAACCGCTGGTTTCGTTCACCTCCGGCGACGTCAGCACGAAATAGACGCCATTCGTGTCCGTCGGATTTACTGACTGAACGATCTGCGTCAATTGTGAATCGCTGATGTTGCTGCCGAAAGGACTTCCGACGGTGAACGACCCGCCGAAGTGCACGCTATTGCTGACGTGCTGGTTAGACCCGTTGAAATAGGTGGTTTCGATGTTGTGATACGGGGTGCCTCCAATGCTACTTGCGTAGGTAGAAAGGAGCGATTGGGCGGTAGTCAAGGTGCTGCCCGTCCAGTTCCCGTAGTAAATGAAGTATACGTTTACCGTGCCGAGCATCACCGGCCCGCCATGGTACTGTATCCCCGTTCCGGACCTCGCAAACGGGCCCGCGTCAATCTGGACAATGCTGTGGTTCTGATGGAACGCCGTGCCGCCCTTCCCGTCCGGCTTAACGCTCTCATCGTCATCGGCTCTCAGGGTGGCGCCCGTGAGAAGAACCGCGAATCCAAGCACTGCGAAGTTAGTTATAAGTCGCCTGTTCATCAGGCCTCCTTAGCTGAATGTGGGAGGAGTGTAACATAATTCTGCAACTACGACAATGCCATTTTCAAATCTTCCATCTGGCGTTGCAAACCGGCCTGCTTTTGCATCTGGATGCACCCGTGGATGCTGGGCGGTGTCTCGGAGACGTTCGGTAAGTTGCTTTATTTAAGCTAGATACGAAGTTTGGCTGGCGGATACTCAACGGATTATAATCCGTGTACCATTGGCTTCAGACCCGGTGATAATCCGGCCGCCAATTGACTATAGCTTTCTTGATCTCGGCGCTCTTCGCGCCCGCCAGGGCCTTCGGAACCAGCCCCGCCAGTTCCGTATCGGGCGCAAACCGCAAGGCCACCAGCTGACCCTCCGTCAACTCGCCAATCCGCGACCGCAGCGGCTCAGGAAGCACAACCGCCATGCGCAATCGTTCTTCCAGCCGGATCACACGATCCTGCGCCTTGAGGGCGTAGGTGCGGGCCAGCAAAGCCGTCATGGCCCACCCGATCACTACCACGATCAGCCATGCGGAGACAATGCCTGGAGCGTGTATTACGTTCCAGATTGCGAATCCCAAGGTAATCAGTATCACCGGCATCAGGAAAAAGTGGAACCGCGGGTCCCAGCGAGTGTGGTTCGCGATCGTCTGCGGCGCGTTATCGGCCATTCTGGTCCTCGATTCGTAGTTTGATCTATTGTAGCGGTAACCTGTACCCAATGCCGAAAGTTTATATCGCGGTAGACATGGAGGGTCTGGCCGGTTTGGTGAACCAGGGGCAGCTGTTCCCTGGGTCGCCGGATTACCAGCACTTTCGCGAGATTATGACCGCCGAAGCGCTGGCCGCCGTGGAGGGGGCGCGCGCCGGTGGCGCAACCGGAATCGTGATCGCCGATTGCCACCTGAATGCCGACAATCTGCTGGTGGACCGTTTCTCGGGCGACGTACGCGTGATCCGCGGCTGGCCGCGACGCCAATTCCATCTGGCCGAGCTCGACGATTCCTTCCAGGCCGTCGCGCTGATCGGCTTCCACGCTCCCGGACACAGCCTCGCCGGCGTGCGCGCCCACACCTTCACCAGCGCGCACTTCACGCACGTTTCATTGAACGGAACGCGCGTTTCCGAAACCATCTTCAACGCGGCCGTCGCCGGACATCATGGCGTGCCAGTGGTGATGATCTCCGGAGACGACGTGGCCATCGCGGACGCGCGAGCCACCCTCGGCAATATCGAAGCCGCCGAAACCAAAAAGGCGCTCGGGTTCCACTCCGCATCGTCGCTCCCGCCCGAAACAGCCCGGTCCCAAATCGCCGAAACATTAAAGCGCGCTCTCGAACGCCTCGGCGACTTTCGCCCTTACAAACTGGCCGGGCCTATCACGGTGGAAGTGCGGTTCCAGAGCTATCGCCCGCCCGAGCTGCTCGCATACTTGGCCGGCATTCAGCGAGTCGACGCCCGCACCATCCGGTATCAAGTCCGCGACATGCCCGAAGCCGCCGACTTCCTGATGTTCCTCACCACCTTCGACCCCGCCATGAAACCCTGAGCCCATCCGCGTGCCCAGGATTCACTCCACCCGACGCTTCACCCACGATTCACCTCACCCCACGATTCACCTCGACTCCGGGATCTCTACTGTCGGCCCGCTGAGAGCGTGTCCATACCACGGAGGAACGTGACGATTCTCTTCTGCCGCCCTGTGGGGCAGGATATATCCTGACGGCCGGTTAGCAATCGGCGTCTGGCAGGCGAAACCGCCTGCCCCACCAGCTGGGCCAATCTGGGCCAATTGGGTTGCTCACGCGCGGTCCCCCAAGCAGCATCGACAGCACATCCGCGCCTTGAACTGACACGCTCGACTATGCTACGGTTTGGGTTGGGCCTGCGATGCGTCAAGCGCCGTTTGACCCTTTACGGAGAGTCAGTTCCCTTACAAAATCTGAATGGAAGCCACCATACAAGCGCTGGGTCAAATCCTGCTACGGGCCATCCCGACGCTGCTGTTTTTGATCCTCATTCACTTTTACTTGAAAGCCATGTTTTACCGCCCGCTGCAGAAGGTATTAGAGCAGCGGCGCGAAGCTACCGAAGGGGCGCGGCAGGCGGCGGAAGCCAGTTTGAAGAGCGCGGCCGAGAAGGTGGCTGCGTTTGAACAATCTCTGCGCGAGGCCCGTGCCGAAATTTACCGTGGCCAGGAAGAAGTGCGCCGCCAGTGGCTCGAAGAGCAGTCCGCGCGCCTGGATGAAGCTCGCCGGCAATCGCAGGCGCTCATTCATGAAGCTGCCGCCCAGCTGACCGCCGACAAGGAAGCCGCGAAAAAAGAACTGGGAACCTACGCCGACGGCCTCGCCGAACAGATCGCGCAATCGCTGGTTGCCGGAAGAGTGGCCTGATGCGGCGATTCCTGCTACTGCTTTGCTTTGCGCTGGGCCTGGCCACTGCTACTTTCGCGCAGGAGCCCACTCCGGCACATGAGATTGAGGAATCGAAGGGCGACCAGTGGATCTGGTGGAAGTGGGCAAACTTCCTGATTCTCGCGGGCGGGCTCGGCTATCTGGTGAGCAAGAGCGCGCCGGCTTTTTTCCGCAACCGCAGCGAAGAGATCCAGAGCGGCATTGTGGAAGCCGGGAAGCTTCGTCGCGACGCCGAAGCGCGCGCGGCTGCCATCGAGCTCCGCACGGCCAGCCTGCAGTCCGAGATCGAAGGCATTCGCGCTAATGCCCGCGCCGAAATGGAAGCGGAAGGCGAGCGCATTCGCCGCGAGACCGAGCACCAGATTCGCAGGATTCAAGAACAGGCTCAGCAAGAGCTGGCGGCGTTGAGTAAATTGGCGCGCGAGGAGCTCAAGACCTACGCGGGTACGCTGGCTTTGGATATGGCGGAGCAGCGTATTCGCGGACGCCTGGACGCTTCCACGCAAAACCGCCTGGTGCAAGTTTTCGTGCACGATCTGCAGCGTGCGAGCGCCAGCGACGAGCTCCGGGCATGACTCGAGTGACGGGGAGTGAACCCAAATGGTCTCGGTAGTAGCGGCGCGTTACGCGCGGGCGCTGGCCGACGTGATTCTAGACGGGCGCGGGCGCATCGAGCCGGGCGCCGCCGTGGAACAACTGCGGAGCGTCGAACGCATGTTTGCCGAATCCGAAGACTTGCGCCAGGCCATGCTCACACCGGCCATCCAGGCATCTCGCAAGCGTGCAGTGATGGCGACTTTGGCCGGCCAGTTGGGCGTCGCCAACGAAATCAAGAATTTTCTTTTTGTATTGATCGATCACCGGCGCATCGGCATGATTTCAGAAATGCGCGAGGCCTTCGAGCTGGAAATCGACCAGCGGATGGGCGTCGCGCGTACACAGGTTACGTCGGCCGAAAAGCTCGGCGATGGAGAACGTAGTGCGCTGGAATCCGAGCTGGTCCGGCTGACCGGCAAACAGGTTCGCGTGCAATATGCGGTGGATCCGGAGTTGTTAGGCGGCGCGGTCGCGCGCGTGGGCTCCGTGGTTTATGACGGCTCGCTGCGCGGGCAACTCGGACGGCTGCGCCGCCAGCTTACCCAAGGCGTGGCGGCTTATAAGGCGGAAATCTAAGTTATGGCTCAAATCAGAGCGGATGAAATCGCGCGCGTGCTGCGCGGTGAAATTGAGAATTACGACAAGGCGGTTAACGTGGCCGAAACCGGATCGGTAATCTCGGTGGGCGACGGCATCGCGCGCATATACGGCCTGGAAAAGGTAATGGCGGGCGAGTTGATCGAGTTTCCCCACAACGTTTCCGGCATCGCGCTGAACCTGGAAGAAGAACAGGTGGGCGCCGTGCTCCTGGGCGAATACCAGGAGATCAAGGAAGGCGACGAAGTGCGCCGCACCGGGAAGATCATGTCCGTCCCGGTGGGCGAAGGAATGGTCGGCCGCGTGGTGGACGCACTGGGCAAGCCCATCGATGGCAAAGGTCCCGTGGCCTCCAGCGAGTCGCTCGCCGTGGAGCGCATCGCTCCCGGCGTCGTCGACCGGCGGCCCGTGAAAGAGCCGCTGCAGACGGGCATCAAGGCGATTGACGCCATGATTCCGATTGGCCGCGGACAGCGCGAGCTGATCATCGGCGATCGCCAGACCGGAAAAACCGCCGTCGCGCTGGACGCCATCATCAATCAGAAGGGCGGCGACGTAATCTGCATCTACGTCGCCATCGGACAAAAGCGGTCTACCGTGGCGCAGGTGGTGAAGGTGCTTCAGGACCACGGCGCGATGGAATACACCATCGTGGTGGCCGCCACCGCATCCGATCCCGCGCCCATGCAGTACATCACACCGTACTCCGGCTGCGCCATGGGCGAATACTTCCGCGACAGCGGCCGCCATGCGCTGGTGATTTACGACGATCTATCCAAGCACGCCGCCGCATATCGTGAAATTTCGCTGCTGCTGCGCCGTCCTCCCGGACGCGAGGCGTTCCCCGGCGATGTGTTCTATCTCCACAGCCGATTGCTCGAACGCGCCGCGAAGCTGAGCGAAGCCAAGGGCAATGGATCGCTCACAGCTCTGCCTATCATCGAAACTCAGGCCGGCGATATTTCCGCATACATTCCCACCAACGTGATTTCCATCACCGACGGACAGATCTTTTTGATCGCCGATCTTTTCAACTCCAATGTGCGTCCGGCCATTGACGTCGGCCTTTCGGTAAGCCGCGTGGGCGGCAGCGCGCAGATCAAAGCTATGCGGCAGGTAGCTGGATCGCTTCGTCTGGACCTTGCGCAGTACCGCGAGCTGGCGGCGTTCGCCCAGTTCGGCTCCGAGCTCGACAAATCCTCGCAGAACCAATTGAATCGCGGCAAGCGCCTTGTGGAAATTCTGAAGCAGGGCCAATACAAACCGCTTCCGGTGGAAAAACAGGTTCTGATCATCTATGCCGGCACCAACGCCTGGCTCGACGATCTCCCGGTGGAGCAGATCCGCGATTTCGAGCAGGGACTGTACCGCTTCGTGGAATCCGCGCATCCCGCCATCCTCAATGACATCCGTGAGAAGAAGACGGTGGACGACGCGCTGAAAGCGCAAATCGAACAGGTCTTGAAAGAGTATAAGGAGCGCTTCGTATCCGAGCATGCCCCGGTGGCAGCGACAACGGCGTAAGCCATGCCTAGCCTCATCGACATCCGGCGGCGCATCCGCTCGGTAAAGAACACGCAGCAGATCACCAAGGCCATGAAGATGGTCTCGGCGGCCAAGTTGCGCCGCGCGCAGGATCGCGTGATTGCGGCGCGGCCGTACGCGCAGATGATGCAGCGCATGCTGGTGAATGTCGCTCAGGCCGCTGCTAACGATCCCGACGCCGGCGAGAGCCCGCTGCTGGCCAAGCGGCCCGAGGAGCGGATCCAGTTGCTGCTGGTAACCGCCGACCGCGGTCTCGCGGGTGGGTTCAATTCGAACTTGATCCGCGCCGCCCAGCGATTTGTTACAGAACACTCGGGCGCCAAGGTACAGTTTGAGCTGATCGGCCGCAAGGGCCGCGATTTCTTCCGGCGCCGGTCGATCGAAGTGACCGGCGAGCATACCACGCTGTTCCAGAAGGCGCCCAGTTACGAGAACGCTTTGGATATCGCGCGCAAAGTGGTGGAGCGGTTCGCGAATGGCGAAACCGACGCGGTCTACATCATTGCCAACCATTTCCGAAACGTGGTGGCGCAGGACTTGACCATATCCCGCCTGCTGCCGGTGGAAGTTCCGACGCAGCAGGAATTCATCGACTACATTTACGAGCAGCCCCCGCATGAGCTGCTGGCCAGCCTGCTCCCCCGTTATATCGAAGTGCAGATTTACCGGTCGCTGCTGGAATCCGCCGCGGCCGAACACGCCGCGCGCATGACCGCCATGGAAGCCGCCAGCACCAATGCTTCCGAAGTGATCGACAAGCTTACGTTGAACATGAACCGCGTGCGCCAGGCCAGTATCACCCGCGAAATTATCGAAATTGTCAGCGGCGCGTCCGCGCTGTAACCAGAGAGGACTTTGAAATGGCAACCACCACAGCAGCCGCCGCCGAAGGGAAGGTGATCCAAATCGCCGGACCCGCGGTGGACATCCAGTTTCCCGAGCACCAGATTCCCGTGATCAATACCGCCATCCGCATCGTGAGCGAAGGCTTTACCGTGCCGTCGCCCATCGACGTCATGTGCGAAGTGGCGCAGCATATCGGCGAAGGCCGCGTCCGGACTATCGCGCTTCAGCCCACTGACGGCATGGTGCGCGGCATGAAGGCGATCAGCCTCGGGCATCCTGTCGATGTTCCCGTCGGCAAAGAAACGCTGGGGCGTGTGCTGAACGTAATTGGCGAGCCCGTGGACAACATGGGTCCAGTGAATGCCGCTCTGCGCTGGCCCATTCATCGCGCCGCGCCCAACTTTGAGGACCAGGCCACCGAGCTGCAGATGTTCGAAACCGGCATCAAGGTGATCGATCTGCTCGAGCCCTACTTGCGCGGCGGCAAGATCGGCCTGTTCGGCGGCGCCGGGGTGGGCAAGACCGTCGTGATCATGGAGCTGATCAACAACATCGCCCTCAAGCATGGCGGCGTGTCGGTGTTCGCCGGCGTGGGCGAGCGCACTCGCGAGGGCAATGACCTGTGGCTCGAAATGCAGGAATCCGGCGTGCTGGATCCGCACGATTGGACCAAGTCGAAAGTGGCCCTGATCTACGGCCAGATGACCGAGCCGCCCGGCGCGCGCTTGCGCGTGGGCCTCACCGGTCTCACCGTCGCAGAGTATTTCCGCGATGAAGAAGGCCAGGACGTGCTGCTGTTCATCGACAACATTTTCCGTTTCACCCAGGCCGGCTCCGAAGTATCGGCGCTGCTGGGCCGCATGCCGTCAGCCGTGGGCTACCAGCCCAACCTCGCCAGTGAGATGGGCGAACTGCAGGAGCGCATCACGTCCACCAAGAAGGGGTCTATCACTTCGGTGCAAGCCATCTACGTTCCGGCCGACGATTACACCGATCCCGCGCCGGCCACCACGTTCGCTCACCTCGACGCCACTACCAACCTGACCCGCAGCCTGGTGGAGCAGGGCATTTACCCCGCCGTGGATCCGCTGGCTTCCAGTTCCCGCATTCTCGATCCGAACGTAGTCGGCGAAGATCATTACAACGTCGCGCAGGCCGTCAAGCAGACCCTGCAGCGTTACAAAGATCTGCAGGACATCATCGCAATTCTGGGTATCGACGAGCTATCGGAAGAAGACAAGCTCACCGTCGCGCGCGCCCGCAAAGTCCAGCGCTTCCTCTCGCAGCCCTTCCACGTGGCCGAGCAGTTCACCGGATTCAAGGGCAAGTATGTGAAGCTATCCGACACCGTCCGCAGCTTCAAGGAAGTTGTGGAGGGCAAGTATGACGATCTGCCCGAGCAGGCGTTCTACATGCAGGGCGACATTGAAGACGTGAAGCAGCGCGCCGAGGATTTGAAGAAGGCCAAGTAGATGGCGGACTCGTTCCTCATAGAGATCGCGACTCCGGAGCGCTTGCTGGCGAGCGAGCAGGCCGTGCGCGCGCAAATTCCGGGCAAGGAAGGCTACCTCGGCGTTCTTCCCGATCACGCTCCGCTCTTAAGCGAACTGGGAGTTGGCGCCCTCACCTACGCCACGGCAGACGGCAAGCGTTATGCAATGGCGATCAAGCAGGGTTTCGTCGAGATCCTGGATAACCACGTGCGCGTCCTGGCGGATCAAGCCGAGCGCGGCCAGGAGATCGACACCACGCAGGCCGAAAAGGACCTGCGCGAGGCACAGGCCGCCTACGTCAACCCCGCGCTGGCCATGGACATCGCGTCGTGGCTGATCGCCGCAAAGCACGCCCAGGCGCGGCTCGACGCGGCGCGAAAAGCCGCAGCGGGGGAAGATTAGAAATTAGGGCGTGGCTACCCGCCCGGCAATCTCCGGACCGAGGCGCTTGAAGGGCTTCACGTTCCAGGTATAGATCGTTTCGGCTTCGGCCTTGAGAGCGCAATGGCCGAGCAGGGCGTCATAAATTCCGCCACCAGTGACTCCGAGCGCCGCTGACGCTTCCACGGCCTTGAAGTATTCCTTTTCGGTCAGCGTAATAATGCTCATGCGCTCGCGGATGTTGCTGAGAAACAGCATGGCCATCGGCGCCTGCGCGGTCCTTGCCCGGCATTCCCGTCAACGCAGAATAAACCTCCGCCAGGCTATGCGCTCCGCAGCACACCTCGCGCTTCTCGTAGTGCAGGAACAATTCGATGCTGGGTTCATGGTGCTCGTGATCGATGTAGAACGTAGCAACCAGCACGGACGTGTCAAGGAACGCTTTCACCGGCCTTCCCCGCGATTGACACGGTCGCGCTGCGCGCGGGTATCGGACACCACCTTGTCCGTTACAGCGGCGGGGATTCTCTTGCCTGTTCCGAACACCCAGATCCCCCGATCTTTGCGAAGGGGACTCGAGGACCGCACCGGACGCAACGTCACATTCTCCCCCTCGGATTCAAGCTCCAGCGTATCGCCGGGTTCGAGACGCAACTCGTCGCGCAACGTCTTGGGGATCACGACGCGGCCAGCCTTATCGAGTGTCACGGTAGTGTTCATAATGGAATCATATACTGGGTGGATCGATCCAATTGTCAAATGGCATTCCCATGAACCAGCGTCGCAACCACGGGAGAGTACGGATGCCAACTCGCCCAACCCGCAGCCGCCGAATCAATCTGCGCGCCAGCACACCGCAGGAGACCCTGGTTCGCACCGAGCCAAGCTGCGCGGCGTCAACTTGACCGACTTCATCCTTGAAAGCGCCTGCACCCGCGCCGAACAAATCATCGCCGACCAGACGATTTCACGCTTACTCCCCAGCAGTGGAAAGCGTTCGCCGAAGCTCTCGACCGTCGGCCCATACTTCATCCCAAGCCCCGGCTCAAGCGGCTTCTCTCCGAACCCTCCGCCGCCGAAAGCCGCTGAATGATTTTTCCGCAACCCGCGTTCATCATCGAAAGGCTTGCCAGGCTCACGACCTTTCGACCTTCGATGGCGGCACAGCTTCGTTGAACGAGTGGTTACAGCGCTACGCCTGGCAGAACCAGCAGACTGACGCCGTCAAGGTCTATGTTGCACACCATCGGGATAAGGTCGTCGCCGGTTATCACTCGCTGACCGCCAGCAGCGTCCGGTGCGACGATGCCACGGCGCGAGTGGTCAAGGGTCTCGCCAATCACCCGATTGGCGCCGCACTTTTGGGCAGGCTTGCCGTGGATCGCGGGCAGAAGGGCAAAGGTCTTGGGAAAGCTTTATTGCTCGATGCCCTGATGCGAACGGCGCAGGCCGCCGACACCATCGGCATTCGCGCCCTGCTCGTGCACCCCATCGACGAAGACGCCCGTTCGAGCCTTCGCCGGTCGATCCCTTGCAGCTGCTCCTGATTAAGGATCTCCGTGCGGTGATCAATTGAGTTGGTAAGTAGTAAAATCACCTTAGTGTCCCTGTTCCGCATCGTCTTCTATCTCCTGATCACGGTGTTTCTAATCACCATCGTGCGGGGCGTGATAGGGATCATCTTGAAAGGGTTCAGCGACCTGCTCCATCCGCCCGCTCCGCCTCCGGCGCCCCGTGGGCCGGCGCAGGACCTGCCTTTGACCGGTGAGCTCAAGCGCGATCCAGTCTGCGGTACCTTTACGCCCGCGGCCACTTCCATCCATGAGAAAGTCGGCGGGGAGATCTTCTACTTTTGCTCCACCCAATGCCGCGACAAATACGTGGCTTCGGCTGCGCGCTGATCCTCATTGCAGGCGCCGCTCGGGCTCAAACCGCGCCCACGTTCTATCGCGACGTGCTCCCGGTGCTTCAGAACCGCTGCCAGGAATGCCATCGCGCCGGCGAGATAGGCCCCATGCCGCTGACCAACTTACGCGAAACCCGGCCTTGGGCCAAGGCCATCCGCGAGGCCGCGCTCACTCACCGCATGCCGCCCTGGTTCGCCGATCCGCGCTACGGACACTTCGCTAACGATCGTGCTCTTACCGATGCCGAGATCCATACCCTCGCCGCGTGGGCCGAATCCGGAGCGCCTCCTGGTGATCCTGACGATGCCCCACTCACTCGCCGCTGGCCCACCGGCTGGAATATCGGCAAGCCCGACGCGATTTTCGAACCGCCACGCGATTTTCAGATCCCCGCCCGCGGCGATATCGAATACCAGTACGTGATCCTGCGCTCGGGCCTGACCGAGGACCGCTGGGTCCAGCAGGTGGAGGTTCGTCCCTCGAATCGCGCAGTGGTCCACCATGCGGTCGTCTATATTCGCGAGCCAGGCTCCCAGTGGCTGCGGGATTCTCCGGTCGGCGTCCCGTTCTCGCTGTCGCGCAGCTTCACCACTAGCGACGTCCTCATGGTTTATACGCCCGGCAATTCCATGGACAGCTGGCCCACTGGCATGGCTAAGAAGATCAAAGCTGGTTCGGACATCGTTATTCAGATTCACTACACCGCAACGGGAAAGGCCGCCGCGGACCGAACACGCGTGGCGATCAATTATTCGCGCACGCCCGTGCAGCAAGCGGTGCTGACGCTGCAGATGGGCAACGATCATTTCGCGATCCCGCCCGGCGATCCGGAATATCGCGTTCAGGTCTCGGGCACGCTACCCAACGACGCGACGCTGCTCAGCTTGTTCCCGCACATGCACCTGCGCGGGAAGTCTTTCGAGTACGCCATCGCGGATCCCGGTGGACATCTGGAAACTCTGCTCCGCGTGACTCGCTACGATTTCTACTGGCAGCTTAACTACCGGCTGGCCGAGCCGCGTCGATTGCCAGCCGGGACGCGCTTGCTGTTCACCGCCACGTTCGACAACTCGCCCAATAACCCCCGCAATCCCGATCCCAAGGCCGAAGTGCATTTTGGGGAGCAAAGCTGGGAAGAGATGATGATCGGATTCTTCGATGTGGTGGTGGATGCCAGGATGGACAAGCAGTCATTTTTCATTCGGTAGTGGGGCAGACGGTTCGTCTGCCCGCGGAGTGGCAGGCGAAACCGCCTGCCCCACCAGCAGGCCGTACTCATTCAAATCGTGATATACCCCATACAGCAGCTGGCTCTCACGCAGCACGCCATCCAGCCGGAACCCGGCACGCTCAGCCACGGCGCAGCTCTTCGCGTTTCCAGTCGCGCAATGCAGATACACCCGATGCAGCTGCCATTCTTCAAACGCGTGCTCCACCAGCGCGCGGACCGCGTCCGTCATGATGCCGCGGCCTTCATACGGCGGCGCCAGCCAATAGCCGATCTCTACCTTGCGATTCGTCCAGTCGATGGTCTTGGTTCCGATTCCACCGGCCAGCTCGCCATCCACAAAAATCCCTGCGCTAAATCCTTCATTTTTCGCGAACTGCGCCAGCGCGTCCCGGATAAACGCGAGGCTCGGCTCGGGCGACGTAGTTAAGTCAACCCATGGCAGCCAGGTTCGCAGCGATTCGCGATGCCGGTCGACGGTAGCGAAGATGGCTTCGGCGTGGCGCTCCTCGAACAGAGCCAGCCAGACGTTGTCCCGCAGCGGCTTTCGAAACATATGTCTATCATAAGACCAGGATGAAAAAGTCCATCCCAGTACTCCTCGCTATGCTCGCACTCTCCGCCCAGACTCCTCCCGATCTCGCGCATCTCAAGCAGATGACTGCGCGCTTCGCTCCCACCCGCCTGCGAGTGGATACTTCCGGGTTGTCGGATGGCGACAAGCAGTCGCTGGCGAAACTCATCCAGGCCGCCCGCGTGATCGACGATATCTTCCTCGCGCAGCTATGGAGCGGCAGCCCGGCGCTGCATGCAAAGCTGAAGCGCGATCCCACGCCCCTGGGCCGCGCTCGCCTGCACTATTTCTGGATCAACAAAGGCCCCTGGTCGGATCTTGACGATCACACCGCTTTCCTGCCCGACGTGCCGCCGCGCAAGCCGCTGGGCGCCAACTTCTATCCCGCCGATCTGACCCGCGAGCAGTTCGAAAAATGGGCCGCTACACTGTCCCCGGCACAAAAGACCGAAGCGCACAGCTTCTTCACCGTCATTCGCCGCGACGCTGCCGGCGGGCTTTCGGTGACGCCCTATAGCCAGGAGTACCGCGACGCGCTCACCAAGGCCACCGGCCTGCTCCGCGATGCCGCGATACTCACCGCGAATCCATCCTTGAAACGATTTCTCATCACGCGTTCGGAAGCGTTCCTCTCGAACGACTATTACGAAAGCGACATCGCCTGGATGGATCTCGACGCGCCGATCGATATCACCATCGGCCCCTACGAAACCTACAACGATGAGCTGTTCGGATACAAGGCCGGCTTTGAAGCCTACGTCGACCTGCGCGACGAAAAGGAAACCGGCAAGCTGAAATTCTTCGCCAATCATCTGCAGGAAGTGGAAGACAATCTCCCGATCGATCCCAAGTACCGCAATCCCAAGATCGGAGGGCAGGCGCCGATTCGCGTGGTGAACGAAGTGTTCGCGGCCGGCGACGGCAGCCACGGGGTCCAGACCGCCGCCTACAACTTGCCTAACGACGAACGCGTCATCACGCTCAAAGGCAGCAAGCGCGTGATGCTGAAGAACGTCCAGGAAGCCAAGTTCCACTCCACCCTCGAGCCCATCTCGAAGCGGGTCCTCTCAGCCGCCGATAGAAGTGCGCTGAGCTTCGACGCGTTCTTCACTCACATTTTGGCGCACGAGCTGAGCCACGGAATCGGCCCGCACCAGATCACAATAAACGGCCGGTCCACTACGCCCCGTCAAGAATTGAAGGAACTCTACAGCGCCTGGGAAGAGGCCAAGGCGGACGTCACGGGTCTGTTCATGCTGCAGCTTATGTATGATCGCAAACTGCTCGCGGGTGGTCCCGCCGAAGAGCGGAAACTCTACAGCACGTTTCTCGCATCGGCATTCCGCAGCCTGCGTTTTGGAATCACGGAAGCACACGGCCGCGGCATGGCGCTGCAAATGAGCTACCTGCTGGACAAAGGCGGATTCGTGGCCCGCCCCGATGGCACCTTCGCGGTGGACTTCGACAAGATCAAAGGCGCGGTCCGCGATCTGGATCATGAGCTGCTCACCGTGGAGGCAACCGGCGATTACGCAACTGCAAAACGAATGCTGGACGATCTGGCGGTGTTGCGCCCGCCCGTACAGAAGGCGTTGGCGGGATTGACGGATATTCCCACGGACATCGAGCCGATCTTCGTGACGGCGGAAGAAATCGCGAAGTGACCAGGTATTTCGTTCGTTAACCCGGCAGCATCTTCGAGATGTCGTTGTAAATAACGAACACCACCAGCGCCATGATAAACACGAAGCCCACCTTGAACACGGCTTCCTTCACCGACAAACTCAGATCGCGACGCATGAACATCTCCAGCAGCAGCATCAGGATCACGCCGCCGTCCAGGATCGGAATGGGCAGCAGGTTGAAGATCGCCAGGTTCAGGCTCACCATGGACATCAGCTCGAAGAACGCGCTGGGACCTTCCTTGGCCGCTTCGCCCGAAAGCTGAGCGATCCGGATAGGCCCGTCCACTGACCGCGCGGACATCTTCCGCTCCACGATGCCTTCCAGAAACTGATAGATCAGTGTGGCGCTCTTGCCATTGCGCTTCAACGATTCTGAAAGCGCCTGCGGAAGCGGCAGACTTACCGATGGCGGTTCCAGACGCACGCCGATCATCCAGCGTCCTTCCGCCTGCTCATGCTTGGGCGTGAGTGTCATCTGCTGAAGCTGGCTGTCGCGCTTATAGCCCAACTGCAGCGGATTTCCGCCGTTGGCTGCAATCAGCTCGATAAACTGAGGGCTTGATCGAATGGCTTGCCCGTTCGCGCTGACCAGAATATCGCCCCGCCTCAAGCCCGCTTGAGCCGCGGGCATATCCGGGCTAACCGCGCCTACATGGGTTTCATACTGCTCCAGCCAGCCCGCGATGCCGATATAATTTCTTTGATCCAGCACCGGGGTTATCGTGAAATGCTGCCGCTGGCCGGCGCGTTCCACCCACACGTCCAGAGGCCGGTTCGCGCTAGAGACCTCTTTCATCGCGACATCGTCCCAGGTGGGATCAGTCGTGTTGCCGATCTGCACGATCCGATCGCCTTCCTTGACACCCGCTTTGGCGGCCGCGCCGTCCGGAAGCAAGTAGCCGATCGTGGGGTTCACGGTGCTCGGAATCTTGGGATAGCGCACCATGAACAACCCCGTGAGAATCGCCACCGCTAGCAGAATATTCATGAGGGGGCCGGCGAATGCAATGATCAGTCGCTGCCATCTGGGTTTGGCCATGAATCCGCGGGGATCGGCAGCCGACTCATCGCCTGCCTGATCGCCCACCATCTTGACGTAGCCGCCAAACAAGATCGCCGAGAAGCGGAAATCCGTCTCTCCTTTTTTGAACCCGAACAGCCGCGGCCCAAAGCCGAAGCTGAACGTCTCCACACGGACGTCGAAGAAACGGGCCGCCCAATAGTGGCCCAGCTCGTGGATCAAAATCATCACTCCGATCAGAACCAGCAGCCACCAGATATTGTGAAGGACTGTCAGCATAGGTTTACGCTTTCACGTACAATTCGCCGCTCCGGTCTCGCGCCGGATCTGTCTGGGCGATGCGCCGCACTACCTCGCGAGCCTGAGTTCGGGATTCGCGATCGATCTCTAGTACCTCGCCAATGGATCGCGCCTCTCGGCTGGGCACGCGCTCCAAGGTCTCTTCCACCACTTCAGCGATACCCGGAAACGAGATTTGCTTGCCTAAAAATGCTTCCACCGCCACCTCATCCGCGGCGTTCAATGTACAAGTCGCCGATCCGCCCGCGCGTTGCGCATCATAAGCCAGTTTCAACAACGGAAATTTCTCGAAATCCGGCGCTGAGAAGGTCCAGGAGCGATCCTGCGTCCAGTCGAGGCGGGGAACCGGCGCATCGTCGCGCTTCGGATACGTCAGCGCGTACTGGATCGGCATGCGCATGTCCGTAGCCGAAATCTGCGCGATCACACTGCCGTCGTTATACTCCACCATCGCATGCACGGTTGATTGCGGATGGACCACCACGTCCACTTCGCTGGTCGGAAAATCGAAAAGCCAGCAAGCCTCGATCACTTCGAAGCCTTTGTTCATTAAGGTGGCCGAGTCGATCGTGATCCGCTGGCCCATTTTCCATGTCGGATGATTCAAAGCCTGCGCCGGAGTCACTTTCGCGAGGTCGTCCTTGGGCGTGGTGCGAAATGGACCACCGGACGCCGTCAAGATCAGGCGCGTAACCTCATTTCGCCGCCCTGCGCGAAGACATTGGTGCGCTCCGTTGTGCTCGCTGTCCACCGGTATCATTTCCGTCCCGTGCTTTCGCGCCGCTTCCACCACCAGCTTGCCGCTGGCAACCAGAACCTCTTTGTTCGCCAGCCCGATCCGCTTGCCGGCCACAATGGCCGCGTAGGTAGCTTCCAACCCGGCCACGCCCACGATGGCCGACATCACAAAATCTACTTCGGGCGCGGTCGCCGCCAGCACCCTCGCTCGCGGCCCCCATTCCAGCTGCGGCCACTCGGATTTGGCTAATCCCGCGCCATCTAACCTGCCGATTAGATCCCGCCGGATCTCCTCCGTTGCAACTACTACCACTTTTGGACGAAAGCGCAGGATTTGGGTCGCTAGCAGGCCGGAGTTTTGTCCCGCCACCAATGCGTGTACCGAGTACCGTTCGGGGTGCCGGCCCACTACATCCAGCGTGGAAACGCCGATTGAGCCTGTGGAGCCAAGGATCGCCAGTTTAGTCAATCGATCCATTATATCGTCATCATGACGCAGTTCCACGCACGTTCTGGGGGGTGTTGAGAGCGACTGGGGACCGCTTCCTTTGGTCGCGGCTCAGAATCGGAAGGAAAAGACCCTTGCGGGCGCCGGGGAGGTTTGCTTCAGGGGTCTTATGAGGTTAGTCTCGCTTTGGTGGGAGTTGCCTCCCCGGCTTACTTCCAATATTAGTATATGATTTTGCGGAACGCAACAGTTTTCTGTATTATTTTTGGTGACCCTTCACCTCGACGCCTGCCCAGCTCTCCACCACTCGGATAGTGGTACATATGTCAGATTCCCCGTAACCAATTGCTATCGCAGTCTGAAACATCTGCTGCGTGATGCTAGTAAGAGGAAGTGGCACGTTCATCTCAGCTGCGGATTCCAGCGCGAGCGAAATGTCCTTCAACATCCATTTTGTAGAAAAATTGGTGCTGAAGTCCCGTTTGAGCACATACGGCGCCTTGAAAGAGATCAATCCGCTCTTGGCCGCGCTGTTGTTCAGCACCTCCAGCATGAGTTCGGGTTCGATACCGCCCTTGGTCGCCAGCACCATGCCCTCGTTGAATGCTTGCATGATGTTGGCAAGAATCAAGTTCTGGGTCAGTTTGGCCTGCAGGCCCATGCCTGGACCGCCACAATAATAGAACTGTTTGCCCATCGGTTCGAACCAGGGCTTGGCGCGCTCAAACACCGCTTGCTCGCCGCCGATCATGAAGGTAAGAGTCGCGTTCTCGGCGCCCGGCTTCGACCCTGTACACGGAGCATCCAGGAAATGGATCCCCTTCTCGCCTAAGCGCTTACCCATCTCCCGGCTGGCCGCCGGCGCGATGGTGCTAGCGTCGGCAACAATAGTTCCCGCCTTCGCGCCTTCGGAGACCCCGTGCTCGCCCAGCAGCACCTTTTCAGACATCGCGGTGTCCCCGACGCACAAGAACACGCAATCGGATCGCTCCGCTAACTCAGCCGGAGTCGCAAAAACGAAGCCACCCGCCTCCGCAGCCAGCTGCTTCGCCTTCGACGCTGTGTTCGACCACAGCGCCACCTCATGCCCCGCCCGAAGCAGGTTCCGAGCCATGGGGTAGCCCATGATGCCCAATCCCAGAAATCCTAGTTTTGCCATAAGTGAAAATGGTAGCAATGAAACCGAGCGTTCTGGTTACCAAGCGCATCTATCCCGAAGCCATCGATCTTTTGCGGCAGCACTGCGAAGTGGACTATGAGGCCACCGATAACGGGCTCCCCACCGCCGATCTGCTCGGGCGCTTGCGCGGGAAACAGGCTGTGATTTCCAACCTCACCGACAAGTTCACGGCCGAGACCATCGGCGCGCTAAACGGAATCCGCGTGATCTCGAACGTCGCCGTGGGATTCGACAATATCGACGTTCCCGCCGCCACACGCCACCGCATCCTGGTCACCAACACGCCCGACGTGCTCACGGATTCCACGGCCGACTTCGCCTTCACCTTGCTGCTGGCCTCGGCCCGCCGGCTCGTGGAAGGATCCCACTACGTCCACTCCGGCCAGTGGCGCGGCTGGGCGATTGACAGGCTGGTGGGCCGCGACGTCCACCATCGCACGCTGGGCATCTTCGGACTGGGACGCATCGGAACCGCGGTGGCGCGCCGCGCGCGAGGCTTTGGCATGCGGATCGTCTACAACGATCTTCAGCGCGTGCCCGCTGCCATCGAGCAGGAACTGGCCGCCGAATTCGTTTCCAAGGAACAACTCTTGCGCGAAGCCGATTTCGTCAGCCTGCACGTACCGCTGTCAGACTCCACGCGCAAGCTGATCGGCGAATCCGAGCTGCATTCGATGAAGCCAACCGCGATTCTCGTAAATACCTCGCGCGGTCCCGTGGTGGATGAAGCCGCCCTGGCTAAGGCCCTCTCGGAACACTGGATCGCCGCCGCCGGGATTGATGTTTTCGAGCGCGAGCCCGAGGTTCACCCAGAGCTGCTCCGGCTCGAGAATGCCACGCTCGCCCCGCACATCGCCAGCGCGACCGTGGATACCCGCCGGGAAATGTGTTTGATGGCCGCCCGCAACGCCCTGGCAGCGCTTGAAAACCGCCGTCCCCCGAACCTGCTCAACCCCGAGGCTCTCGCGCCCGCGCGTGAGGAATGCTCATGAATCCTGCCGCGCCGAAGGGCGTACGCTTGCTTACGTCCGCGGCTCCGTTACGTGGATGCGCTGGCTGCCCGGGAACCCGCCAGCAGCTTTAGTACTAGCAGATCCGAGGCCTGAAAGCTCGCCATGCCTACTTTGTTCAAGTCTTCTTCGTTATCAACGATATGGCTGCGAATCAAGGTCCGGAAGTCCTGTACCGATACACCCAGTTCTTCAGCCGCCTCCTGTTCGGAGTAGTGCGTTTTGGCGCGAGTGGCGAGGACTATTTGGTTCATCGTGATGGAAGGCTCACCTGCAGTCTACGGCTTGCCAACCGGGAACCCAATCAGGCGGAGTACCTGGTCTCAGGGCCTGGTATCCCTGACGGACTTTCGTACTATATGGGATACACGCAGGGCCATGGCTGCTATTTCCTCTACGCTGAATGAGACAGTAAAGGCCCGCCATAGGCAAAGAGGCTCTGTAAATGGATCGTGGCAAAAGCGACACGAGAATCGTCTTAGGATTCACAGCAGTGGGTCTGCTTGTGCCCTTTTGTATGTTCTTCGTTTGGCGACTTGCGAACCAGGACTACCCCGTTTTGACATTGACCACTTTCAATCGCATAGCCGACATTCTGTGGCCTGGGCGAAGGTTCGCTTACATCGGGTACATCGGCCCGTGGAGCTGGAGCGAAATGATACGCCGACTTCTGAAAGACGAAGTGATAGACGCACTGGTCTACGCCGCGGCCGGCGTGATCGTCGTTTGCATCGTTCGGGTCGCAAGACTTTTGGGCAATCGGCCTTTCGTCGCGCGGTGAGCTTATGAACATACTTCTCTTCGGCGCAACCGGAATGATCGGACAAGGCGTATTGCGCGAGTGCCTGCTCCACCCTGACGTGCGGCTGGTGCAAACGGTTGGACGAACCGCGACGCATGTCCAGAATCCGAAATTGCGGGAGGTTGTTCATTCGGACCTGATGAATTACGCTTCTATCGAAGCCGAGCTTTCGGGCTTCGATGTATGCTTCTTTTGCCTGGGAGTTTCGGTGTCCGGAATGACCGAGGCCGATTACGAACGCGTGACATACGGCATCACGCTTGCCGCGGCGGAAACCTTGGCGCGGCTCAATCCCCAGATGACATTCATTTACGTTTCTGGCGCCGGCACGGACTCTTCGGAACGCGGTCGCATGATGTGGGCGCGCGTCAAAGGCAAGACTGAAAATGCGCTGTTGCGGTTGCCCTTCAAAGCCGCGTACATGTTCCGCCCCGGAATTGTTGAACCCAGGTACGGAGTAAAGTCGAAGACTGGCTGGTATCGGGCTTTCTATGCGGTGGGTAAGCCGGTGCTTCCGGTGCTGCGCTGGGTGTTTCCCGCTTACGTGCTGGCAACGGACGAGATGGGGCGCGCCATGCTGGCCGCTGCAAAGCGCGGCGCTCCCAAACATGTTTTAGAAACGCGCGACATCCGAGCGCTTTTGTCGGGAGAGCCGCGAGCGTAAGCGACCGGGACGGAGCGCTCGGGTGTGCCGGGAGCCTGTATCATCGAAGGAAAGACTCCATTCATGTCAGACAAGCACTCTTCCTTACTTCGCCCGCACACGCAAGTTCTCACGCGCGGCTTTGATCCGAGTCTCTCAGTCGGCTCCGCGCGCCCCGCTGTTTTCCGCAGCTCTACTTACGTATTCTCCAGCCCCGAAGCCGCCGAACGCGCCTTTGACCTGATGGCCGGACGCGCACAGCCCACGCCCGATGAGCAGCCTGACCTTGTTTATTCCCGGTTCAATCACCCCAACGCGGAAATCCTCGAAGATCAGATTGTCCCGCTCGAAACCGGGGCGCACGCGGCTCTGGTGTTCAATTCCGGCATGGCCGCCATCGTCACCGCGCTGCTTACTTTCTGCCGCCCCGGGCAGAGCATCGTCTACACCGTGCCGATTTACGGTGGCACGCAGCATCTGATCCAGGATTTTCTGGAACAATTCGGCATCACCGGAATCCCCGTGATGGCCGGCCGCACTGAGGAAATGGACCGCGCGATCCTGTCCGCGCGCGAATGCGCTGTGGTGCTGATAGAGACTCCCGCGAACCCCACCATCATCATGACCGACATCCGCCACGCGGCCGAAAGCGCTTCTCGACTCCCCGTGCGGCCGCTGGTGATGGTGGATAACACCCTGATGGGTCCGGCCTTCCAGCACCCGCTAATGCTGGGCGCCGATCTATCTATCTATTCCGCCACCAAGTATCTTTCTGGGTTCAGCGACATGATCGGCGGCGTTACCATCGCCAGCGATCCCGGGCTGATCCGCAAGATGCGCAGTAAGCGCTCGCTGTTCGGGAACATCCTGCAGCCCGACGAATGCTGGATGCTCGACACGCGACTGCCTACCGTCACGCTGCGCATGAACCGCGCCAGCAAGAACGCCGAACGGATCGCGTCGCGCCTCGCAAATCATCCCAAGATCGCGCGCGTGCTTTACCCCACCCTCTTCACGGATTCCGAACAAGTCCGCATCACCCAGGCGCAATGCGATTTCCCGGGCGGCATGCTGTCCATCGACCTGCGCGGCGGCAAACCCGCGGCTTTCGAGTTTCTACGCAACCTGCGGATCGCGCGCAACGCCGTATCGCTGGGCGGCGTCGAGACCCTGGTGTGCCATCCGAAAACCACCACCCACTCCGGATTCACCGAAGAGGAGTTCGCGCAGGCCGGAGTTACGGATGGCCTTGTCCGCATCTCCATCGGAATCGAAGACTGGCGCGACCTGCTGGCCGACTTCGAGCAGGCCCTCGAAGCCGTCTAAGCTAGCGCATGGCCGCGCCGCGCGTCGCGTTCTTCGCCGATTCGTTTCACGAAGTCAACGGCGTCGCGCTCACGTCGCGGCAGCTCGACGCTTTCGCGCGGCGCCGTGAGTTGCCGTTCTTCAGCGTCCACATCGGCCCGAAAACCACGCTGCTCCACGAAGGACCCCACACCACGTTCGAGCTGGCGCGCGGCCCAGCGGCCTTCCCAGTAGAGCGCGATATGAGTTTCGATCCGTTATTCATGCCTTACGCGCGGCGCATGTCCCGAGCCTTGCGCGCCTTCCGCCCCGATGTGATCCATATCACCGGCCCCAGCGACGTCGGAATCCTGGGCGCATGGGCCGCCAACCACCTGCGCATTCCGCTGGTGGCCTCCTGGCATACGAACTTCCACGAGTTCGGCGCGGCCCGGCTGGCGCGGGTCTTTCGTTTTCTGCCGGACGGGGTTGTGCGGATGACTGAGAAGGGCATCCTCAACGCCTGTGCTCGCTTTTATCGCCTGGGGCATGTACTGCTGGCGCCGAACCCCGAGTTGATGCAAATGTTGCATGAGCGTACGGGACGGCCCGTCTTCTTGATGCAGCGCGGCAGCGATACGGCGCTCTTCCACCCTGCGCGGCGCGACCGCGCGGATTCCGATTTCGTGCTGGGTTTCGTGGGCCGCATCACGCCCGCGAAGGGCGTCCGGCTGCTCGCGGACATCGAGCGGGCGCTGGTGGAAGCGAATGTAAGGGGATATCGCTTTGTGATTATCGGCGACGGCAGCGAGCGTGCCTGGCTTCAGGCCAACCTGCGACGTGCCGAATTCCCGGGCGTTCTGAAAGGCGAAGCCCTCGCGAGCGCGTACGCCAACATGGACCTTTTCGTTTTTCCATCGCGGACCGATACGTTCGGCAACGTAATCCTCGAAGCGCATGCCTCGGGCGTGCCCGCGGTGGTTACTTCGGACGGCGGCCCGAAGTATCTTGTGGAATCGGGCGTCAACGGGTTCGTCGCAGCCGATAACGATGCTTTCGTGCGTGCCGTCCTGCGGCTAGCGGACGATCCCGCTCTGCATAGCCTCATGTGCCTCGCCGCGCGCGAGCACGCGCTAACCCGATCCTGGGATCGCGTGTTTGAGCAGCTATACGAGACATACGGCACGGCAACCGAGCCGCGCGCGTCAGCAAGCG
>JALYHQ010000088.1 GCA_030776455.1 Acidobacteriota bacterium
CGTTACTTCCGTCTCCCCATTGACCGCGCCTTTTCGATGCGCGGATTCGGCAGCGTCGTAACCGGCACCTTGATCGCCGGAGCGGTCCGGGTGGAGCAGGAGATTGAGATTCACCCGCTCGGCCGCCGCGTACGCGTGCGCGGCGCGCAGGTGCATGGCGCCCCGGTACCGCGCGCTACCGCCGGGCAGCGCACCGCGCTCAATCTCACCGGAGTCGATTCCACCGAGTTGCACCGCGGCATGATGCTCGCCGAAACCGGCCGCTTTCGCGCCACCAGACAGATCGACGCGGTCTTCGATTTGCTCCCTTCCGCGCGCCCGCTGAAGCACCGCGCACCCGTCCACTTTCACGCCGGCACTGCCGAAGTGGAAGCCGAAGTCCGCCTGTTTGACAAAGCCGCCACCCTGGATCCCGGACGGCGCGCCTTCGTCCGCTTTCTGCTTCGCGAGCCTTTGCTGCTCATTCCCGGCGATCGTTTCATCGTCCGCATGTTCTCGCCCGTGGTCACCATCGGCGGTGGATCGGTACTCGACATCGGCGCTCCGCGCCGCGTCACTGCGGCTCGGTTCCAAACACTGGAATCGGCGAGCGATGCAGGCCGAATTGCGTTGCTCGTCTCGGAATCGAAGTATGGACTGGGCTTGAATGATTTGGTGGCCCGCACTGGCCTGCTCGAAGAATCCATCCACAAAGCCATCCCACAGGCGCCCGGCATCATTTCCTTCACCGCCCCCCAGTTCTGGCTCGTCGACGCCGCCTGGGTGAGCGCGAAACTGGACGCCATTCAGCAAATCTTGAAGGAGTTTCATCGCCGCAATCCTTTGCTGCCCGGATTATCCAAGGAGGAACTCCGCAGCCGCCACTTGCCGGGTGCGCCCGCATTTCTCTTGGATGCGCTGCTGGCCCGCGCCCGCACCATCGCCGTGGAGGGTGAAGCCGTGCGTCTGGCGTCCCACAAAGTCGCCATGCAGCAGGACGAAGAAGAAGCTGCCAGCCGCATCGAGATAGCTTTCCGCTCCGCCGGTCTCGCCGTGCCCTCCACCCAGGACGTGCTGGCGAAATCGGGTGTCGAGCCCGTCCGCGCCCGCAATGTTCTCCAGTTGCTGCTCCGCGAAAAACGGCTGGTCAAAATCTCCGACGAGCTGATGTTTCATCCCGAGGCCATCCAGTCCCTCCGCACCCTGCTGGCGCAGCGCAAAGGCGCCCATTTCGGCGTCCCCGAGTTCAAAGACTGGACCGGCATCTCCCGCAAGTATGCCATTCCCCTCCTCGAATACCTGGACCGCGCCCGCGTCACCCGCCGCGACGGCGATTCCCGGATAATCCTGTAACGGCCTCCCCCTTGACATCGGGCGAACAAAAGGCGAACATACCATCGTGCTCTTTGACGATTCAAGCCCCCTCGTGGGCATAGCGCGACTTGCCGCCCAAAGCCCCTTGCTCGAATCCAAAACGCGCGTCCAATACCTGGAACTCGAAACCCGCCGCTTTATCGGCCGCGCTTCCGGCGTCAAAATGCGCTTCATCTGGACCGTCAACCCCTACCGTGGCTGCGAGTTCGGATGCCGCTACTGCTATGCGCGCTACGCTCACGAATTCATGGAGCTGCGCGACCCCCTCGACTTCGAGCGCAAGATCTTCGCCAAGCGCTTCCACCCCGCTGCATTCCGCGCCGATCTCACGCGCGTTAAAGGCGCCGAGTCAATCTGGATCGGAACCGCAACGGATCCCTACCAGCCCGCCGAGCGCCGCTTCCGCATCACGCGCCGCATGCTTGAGGTGCTCGCAAAGGAAGGGGGCCGCAAGATCGGCATCACCACCAAGTCGGATCTCGTAGCGCAAGACGCCTCCCTGTTAGCTCGAATCGCCCGCGCCAACATCGTGCAAGTAAATCTCACCATCACCACGCTTGATGAGAAGCTCGCGCGCTTGCTCGAGCCGCTGGCCCCTCGCCCCGCCTTGCGCCTCGCGGCGATTCGGACTCTCGCAAAGGCCGGCGTCCGCACCGCGGTCCTGGCGCACCCCATCCTCCCGTTGATCAACGACAGCGATGATGGCCTGCAATCTCTCGCCGAGGCTGCGTCCGAAGCCGGCGCGCGCTCCTTCAGCGCCGCCCCGTTGTTTCTCAAACCGTGCGCCCAGCGCGTATTCTTCCCGTTTCTCGAAGAGCACTTTCCGCACTTGGTCCGCCGCTACCGCGAGCGTTTCGAAAAGAGCGCATATCTCAAGGGTCATTATCCCGAAGCCCTCAGCGAGCGCGTCGAAAAACTGGTCGCCCGCTACGGCTTCGCCCCCCGCGATGCCGAAGAGTTCCCCGCGGAATGGCCAGTGGATCCGCAGATGGGATTGTTCGGCTGACGGACCTCTGAATGCAACAGCACACGCGATGAGCTGTCTCTTTCCGTTGGCTCTTGCGCTCACACTCGCCGCTCAGGATGCGCCATTCGGCGTCCAATCGAGGCTGGTTTTGGTGCCGGTCAACGTCACGGACGCGAAAGGTCGTACGGTCGACGGACTCGAATCCAAGGATTTCGTTGTGCTCGATAACGGCCGGCCCCAGAAGGCAACCGTGGACTCGGTGGCCACAGGTGTCGCCCCGATCGCACTAGTCGTCGCGATTCAGACATCCGGAATTTCCAAAGCAGTCCTGGAAAAAGTGCGCAAGATTGGAGCGATGATTCAGCCGCTCGTCACGGGTGAACGCGGCTGTGCCGCCGTGGTCTCATTCTCGGAGCGCATCGACTGGATTCAAGAATGTACTAACAGTGAGGACGCACTGTCGCACGCCTTTAAACAGTTACGTCCCGGCGCGCCGAAGGGCGCACGCATGCTTGACGCAGTTTACGAGTCCATCCAGCGCCTGCGGCAACGCCCCAACTCACGCCGTGTTCTGCTCTTGATTTCCGAATCGCGCGACCGTGGCAGTGAGACGGCGGTCGGCCAGGATGCCGTGGCCGCGCAAACCGCCGGGGTGACTGTCTACGCCGCGACGTATTCCGCGTTTAAGACGGCATTCACCACCAGGTCCTCGGCTACCGGCGACCCTCAAACGCCGGGCGCGAAAACGCCCAGCGAACAGAACGGCACGGTGAGCGGCGGCCCATCCCATTGCGGTCCCCAAGGCTGCCTCGATCCGGCGACCCCGCCTCCGGAACAGCGCGTTGATCTCCTGGGCGGCATCGGAGAACTCGTCCGCCTGGGGAAGACCAACGCCGCGCTGGCGCTTACCAAAGGCACCGGTGGAGTCACATTTCCCTTCGCCCGGCTCAAAGGCCTTGAGGAAGCCATCCAAAAGCTCGGCGCCGAACTGCAGTCTCAGTATTTGTTGAGCTTCACGCCGGAGGATCGCACGGGGGGCCATCATACTCTCGAGGTCCAAGTCGCCGGCGATGGTTTTCGAGTCCGTGCGCGCCCCGGTTATTGGTCCACTCCACCATCCGAACGGTAACTGATACGCAGCCAGTACTGGCTGTCGCAGTCGAGGCCCGGTAATTCCCGCACAGCCAAACCGCGTGCCTCGCATTGCTGCACGATCCACTTGAGACTGTGGCGTATCACGCCCGGTGTATCGGACTCATGGCTCGTGCCCACCCAGCCTTCGCCTTCGTAATCCTCCTCCACTGACCGCGCAGGCAAGTAGGACGCCAGAAAAATACCTTGGGCGGTTGAAGCGCGGACAAAGTTGTCAAGCGTGGCTTCTACTTGGTGCTTGCTGGCGTGGGTCCAGATGGACCCTGCCAGAAAAAAATCGAACTTGACTCCGAAGACCGAGGAATCGAAATTAGCGTTGAAATCAAAATGCGGCCGCTTCTCTTCGATCTCTTCCGGCGCAAAAAGATAGCGTAATCCGTAGGCCACTCGCACGCTCGCGGGCTCGATGCCAAAGTAGCAGCCGACGTCCAGAAAGCGGATCAGCCAGTACGCCACCCGAAGGCATCCACAACCGATATCGAGCACCTTAGATTCCGGCGTCAGTCCTTCATTGAGCAGCGCGATGAATCGTCCGCGGCCGCCTTGCTCGAATGTCTCTAAGGGAACGCCCAGGAAGCCGTGCCGCGCCATCATCTCCTGGGCGCGATCTTGAAGGCGGGACATGTCTCGCGCCCTAATTTATCAAATCGGCAGGCGCCGTATCGCCAGCGCAGTTCCACTGCGCACCGGGGAACTTGCACAGGCGTACTGTCCTCGCTTCGTGGGTTCACCACGGCAAAACCGTGACTAGTTAAGCGCGCGACGCCCCATCTAGCCGAGCAGGTCAAAATAGCGATTCGCGGGACATGCCGGCTGTCCGAAGGTTGTTCTTGATAATGAATACCGGAACGGCGTCGTACTTGGGAATCACAACGGGCCTGATCACGCCGGTCTTGGTGAACACCCATGTGATCCCCCTCGCTCCGGGTGCAACGAAAGCCGTCGGCCTCGAAGACCTTGACAAGTTGCTTGTAAGAAATCGGCCTAAGCTTTGGCGGGCGTCAGCGGAAGCGGGAGAGTCACCCGCTCCACACTGAAGAACTTGGGGCTGGCGATTTTCTGATTGCGCTTGCTATAGCCGGCTTCTTCCAGGATCTGGTCCAAAGTGCCCATCTTCTCGTATTCCTCCAGGAACAGCCGAGCCGCCTCTTTCAGGTTCTTGAGAGCCTTCTCTTTGCTGCGCCCGCACGAAGAAACGTCCAACTCCAGCGCGTGAGCCACATAAGTGCGCCCCTCTTTGAAAATGCGCGTGGTGAATTGAATCTCCATATACGCCTGCACTGGCAGCATAGCACTGGACGGCCCTCGGTACCCCCTAACTTTTCACTTTACATCGCAAAGTCGATCCCGTATAATCCTTATATGGCCTCCGTTCAACCCATCCGCCCCCCGGATGACGAACCCGTCGCGCTGCACACCCGTGCGATGGACAATCTGCGGTTCATCCGCGAGACCATGGAGCGCGCCGGCTCATTCACCGCCGTCCCGGGATGGGGCGGAGTGGCCATGGGCATCACTGCTCTGATTGCGGCCCTGATCGCGTCGCAACAGCCGAACCTGGATCGCTGGCTCTCCGTGTGGCTGGCCGAAGCCGTATTCGCCATCGGACTCGGAACACTGGCCATGCAGCGCAAGGCGCGGTTGGTGGAAGTCCCGCTGATCACCGCGCCCGCGCGCAAGTTTGCTCTCAGTTTCGCGCCGCCATTGCTGGTGGGTGGCCTGCTCACCTGGGTTCTCTACCAGGCTGGCCTGCCGTCCGCGATCCCCGGCATGTGGCTGTTGCTCTACGGCACCGGCGTAGTCACCGGCGGAGCTTTTTCGGTCCGCGTGGTGCCTGTGATGGGTGTGTGTTTTATGCTCCTCGGCGCGGTCGCGCTGTTCACTCCATTCGCTTGGAGCGGCGCATTTCTCGCCGCCGGATTCGGCGGTCTGCACGTCATCTTCGGAGTCGTTATCGCGAGGCGCTTCGGTGGCTAAGAACAATACAGCGCGCAAGGATACGCATCGCGCCGGCGCGGCCGTCCACTCGCTGCCCGGCGGCAAGCCGCTGCCCGATTTTGACCGGCTCATCCATGAGCGCATCCGCCTGGGCATCGTCAGCGCCCTCGCCGCCAACCAGTCGCTCACCTTTAATGAGTTGAAACGCCTGCTCGACACCACCGACGGTAACCTCAGCGTCCACGCCCGCAAGCTCGAAGAGGCGGGCTACGTGATCTGCGCCAAATCCTTCGAAGGCCGCATGCCCAAAACCGAATACCGCCTCACCGCCACCGGCCGCCAGGCGCTCGAGAAATATCTCAATCACATGGAAGCGCTGATTCATGCCATGCGCCGCTAGCTGCCCCCTTTTTTTGGAGCGAGACTTTACAATGCAAAGTACTTACAGAAGACTGCACGCCGCCATCATTATGGATGGCAACGGACGCTGGGCTACCGCCTGCGGACTTCCCCGCGTAGCCGGACACCGCGCCGGCGCCGAATCGCTGCGCCGCGCCGTGGAAGCCGCGCCCGCGCTCGGCATCGGCACGCTCACGGTTTACGCCTTCTCCTCCGACAACTGGCGGCGTCCGCCTGCCGAGGTGCAGGCTCTGATGCGCCTGTTCCATCGTTACCTGCGGCAGGAGCGCGACCGCTGCATTCAGAACAGCGTGCGCGTTTCCGTGATCGGCCGGCGTGACCGTCTTCCGCCACTGCTGCTACCCATCCTCGAGGACACCGAATCCGCAACCTCGGGCGGCACGCGCTTGCATCTCCGCCTCGCCGTGGATTACTCGGGCCGCGATTCCATTCTGGAAGCCGCCCGCCGTCTGGGCCGCAACCCGTCGCGCGACGATTTCTCGGCGCTGCTCGGTCCCGAGGTCGACCTGGTGATTCGCACCGGCGGCGAGCAGCGCCTCAGCGATTTTCTGCTGTGGGAATCCGCCTATGCCGAGCTGATCTTCACTCCCCGCATGTGGCCGGATTTCGATGCCGGGGATCTCAACGCCGCCGTCGCCGAATTCCGCTCCCGCGACCGCCGCTTCGGCGCCGCGCCGCAGGCCGCGCTCGCCTGAGAATCCTGCAGCTGGCTCGGACGCTTCCAACCGTAAAGACGTGCTATAAATCGGTGCAATGAACCGACGCAAATTCGCCACCGCCGCCGGAGTCGCCGCGCTGGCCGGCCCTCTGGCCGCGGCCGACGCCAAGAAGAAGCAGATCGTCGAGCTCCGCTGGATTCGCATGCGCAACACCACCGATAACCAGGTTGCGCGCACCACCGATTTCGTTCGCGACGCCGCCGCCGCACTGCAGCGCGCCGGAACGCCCGCGCTGGGTTTCTTCGCCCCGGTGATCGCCGAACAAAGTCCGTTCATCCTCGCGCTCTCGGCCTATCCCAGCCTCGCCGAGATGGAAACCATCCGCGAGAAACAGAACGCCGATCCGGATTACCGCAAGAGCCTGGACGCCTACGCAGCCGGTCCTCAACCGGCGTTCACGCGCGTCGACACGGCGCTCCTTCGCTGTTTCGCCGGCATGCCGTCAGTAGATGTCCCGCCCACCGAAGGCCGGACGGCGTCGCGCATCTTCGAGTTGCGGACCTATGAATCGAACACCGGCGTCTCGCTCGCGCGCAAGATCAAGATGTTCAACGACGCCGAGATCGGAATTTTCAAACGTCTGGGCATGCTCCCGGTATTTTTTGGTGAAGCCTTCGCCGGCGCCCGCATGCCGAACCTCACCTACATGCTCGCCTTCGACGACCTGGCCGCGCGCGACAAACTCTGGCGGGCCTTCGGCGCCGATCCCGAATGGCAAAAGCTCCGCGCCCTACCCGGCAACGCCGATGGTGAGATCGTCTCCAACATCAGCAACAGCATCCTGAGGCCGTTGCCGTTCTCGCAGATCCGTTAAAGCGTGCTTTTTGTGATACGCGCGGCGGCACTATGCCACCATAGAGGCGTATGAACCCCCAATCCCCTCAGCAGCCCAAAATTCAGCTCCACAACACCGCCGATTACCGGGAGAGCTACGCCAACAGCGTCCAAGTGCGAGTAAACCTGTGGGATTTCCTGCTGAGCTTCGGCGTGGTGAACCAGACCTCACCCGAAAACGTTCTCATACACAACTTTCAAGGCATCTACCTCAGCCCACAGCAGGCCAAGGCGCTGCACAACGTACTGACGCAGAACATCACTCAATACGAAGCTACCTTCGGCGAAATTCACCTGGAGCCGGCTCCCGGCGCGGGCGGCTCCATCCAGTAATGGCGTCCCAGCGGACCGGCCGGGCACGGCCGGACACGTACCTCTTCTTCCTGGTCTCCTTCGCTGCGGCCGTCATCGCGACGCATCTTCCGTTTCTTTCGCTGCCTTTTTTTTGGGATGAGCTGGGGCAGTTCGTGCCTGCGGCGCTGGATATTCTCCGCGATGGGGCATGGGTACCGCATTCGGCCGTGCCCAATGTGCACCCGCCGGGAGTGATGGCGTATCTGGCGGCGGTCTGGCATGTGGTGGGTTATTCCATCGAAGCCACGCGCTGCGCCATGCTCGCGATGGCGGCGCTCACCGTATTCTTTACGTTTCTGCTGGCGGTTCGATTGTGCCGCGGGATTCCCGGCGCGCCGGCCTTCACCGCGGTGCTGCTGCTGCTGGTGGATCCGCTTTTCTACATGCAAGGCATGCTGGCGCAGCTCGATATGCCGGCAATGCTTTTTACCGTGATCGCGCTGTCGCTGTTCATTGAGGAACGCCACCTCTGGAGTGCGCTGGCTTGCGTGGCCTTGGTGTTGATGAAGGAAACCGGCGCGTTGCTCCCGCTCATCTTTTTCGCGCTTCTCGCTTATCGGCGCAATCCATCCGCCGTATTGTATCTCGCGCCGTTTGTGGTCCTGGCGTCGTGGCTGGGAGTGCTGTGGCGATCCACGGGACACATCTTCGGCGATCCGGGATTCACGCATTACAATGTTGCCTTTGCGCTGCACCCCGTCCGGATTGTGACTTGCCTGCTGCGACGCGTCTGGTATCTGGGGGTAGTGGACTTCCGCTGGATCGGCGTGATCGCTATATGGATAGCCTGGAAGCGCCACGGACTCTTTCGCAGCCGGGCATGGAAGATCGCAGGCTTTGCGGCGGCCGCGCATGTGGTGCTGGTCAGCATTCTGGGCGGCGCCGAACTCGAGCGCTACTTGCTTCCGGCGATGCCGGTTCTATATATCGCCATGGCCGCCGCATTCGGCCGCCTGGCTCCGCCGATGCGGCACATCGCTCCGGCCTTGGCGTGCGTGGGTTTGCTCGCCGGGCTGTTCGTCAATCCGCCGTATCCCTTCCCGTACGAAAACAATCTCGCGATGGCGGATTTCGTCGAGCTCCAGCGCACTGCGGCCCAGTTCGTCGAGAAGCAATATCCCACTCGCACTATCGCCACCGCTTGGCCCTTTACCGCCGCCCTGCGCACTCCCGATTTTGGCTACGTCGGGAAGCCGATCGCCACGCGCGAGACCTCGGACTTCCGCGTCTCGACGCTGGCCCATCTTCGCCCCCAGCCCGATAGCGTGCTGGTGGTCTACTCACGGACCTGGGAGCCGCGCTGGGGCGTCCTGTCGATCCCCGCGGTCGAGCGTTTCCTGCGCCGGTACTACGATTACGAGCCGCAAATGGAGTCGGGGGAGATTCTGGTCCGGTTTGGGATGTATTCCGTAGGACGGTGGGGGCGGCGGGGCCAGTGGATCGAAGTGTATGCCAAACCGTAGCTCTTAAACTTTCTTCAATCCAACTTTAATTTTATTGACTTCAACAAAGTTAAAGTGTATATTCAGTTTGTGAAGGAACAGACGCCACCCTGGCTTGAGGCCCTGGACGAAGACGATCTGCAGTTTCTCAAGCGATTCGTGCTCGGTTCCGGATCGCTGAAGGCCCTTTGCGATGAGTACAGCGTGTCCTATCCCACTCTGCGGGCGCGGCTGGACCGGTTGATCGCCAAGGTGCAGGCGGCCGAAGATCCGAAAGTAGTGGATTCATTCCAGCGTAAATTGCATGTGCTGGTGGCGGATGGAAAGATGCAGCCGGCGCTGGCGCGAGAGTTGTGGAAAGCTCACCGTGCGGCAGCGGAGGAAGAAACTCGAAAATGATACAGCCTTGGTTCGATCCGAATCAGTATGCATGGATTCCCGGCACCGTGTACGGAGTCGTCGCCGGAATACTGGGAGGCCTGGTGGGCTGGCTGGTTCCGCGCGGCCGAGCCCGGCGGTTCATTCTCAGCGCGTGGATTACGCTTTGGGCCGCCGGCCTGGCGCTGCTGATCGTGGGCCTGCTGGCGTTGCTCAGCGGGCAGCCTTGGGGCGTCTGGTATGGGATCCTGCTGCCGGGGGCGGTTGGCGCTCTGGTAGTCGGCGGGAATCTGCTGGTGATTCTCAAGCGCTATCGAGACGTGGAGCAGCGGCGGGTGTCTGCGGCGGATTTGTTTTAGCGATCGCCGAGCAGCGCTTTCAGCCGGTCGTAGCCGGTGCGGCTGACCGGGAGTTGGGTGTTGTCGGTGAGGATGGCGAGGCGGCTGTCTTTTCCGTACGGCTCGATGCGCACCACGCGTTCCAGGTTGACAATGGTGGAGCGATGGATGCGAACGAATCGGCCCGGGTCGAGGGCCGATTCCAGGCTGGAGATGGTCTGTTGCTTGAGCCAGCTCTTGCCCAGGCTGTGCAGCGCGACGTAATCGTCCTGGGCTTCGGCCCAGTCGAGTTTATCTACGGGGATCACCTGTACGCGAGCGCCGTCCTTCACCACGATCCGCTGCAGATACTGTTCGGGCGGGCGCGCGGCGGCTGCCAATTCAGTGGGCGCCGGGAGTTTCTCGCCGAGCCTCTTTCTGGCGCGTTCGAGCGCCGTTTGAAACCGGTCCAGGCTGAAAGGCTTCAATAGATAATCCACGGCATTGGCGTCGAACGCACGCATGGCGTACTGGTCATAGGCGGTGCAGAAGATCACCGGCAAGTCGCGGCCGGCCAGATCGAGTACTTCGAAGCCATCCAGTTTGGGCATCTGCACGTCGAGGAACACCAGATCGGGTTTCAAGTCCGAGATGGCCTTCACGGCTTCGAATCCGTTGGAGCACTCGGCCACGATCTCGACATCCTGGCTGGCGTCCAGATACTCATGCAGCACCATGCGCGCCAGCTCTTCGTCATCCACAATTACCACGCGCAGGCGGCCAGAGCGCTCGGGGACCGACGCCGCAAGCGCCGATCCGGAATCGCGCTGGAGGTTCTGCAGATCCACCATCAGATCGCGCGCCGACTGGTAACGGCGGGCGCGGTCTTTCTCAAGACACTTGCGCACGATGCGATCCAGTTCAGCGGGCAGCTCATAGTTGAACCGCGCCATGGCCTCGGGCTGCTGCTGCAGGATGCGCGCCATGCTTTCCTGCGCGTTCGCGCCCGGGAACGGCAGACGGCCGGTGGCCATTTCATACAGCACCACGCCGGCGCTGAACAGGTCTGAGCGATGATCCACGTCGCGGCCCAGCGCCTGCTCGGGACTCATGTATTGCACGGTGCCCAAAACCACGCCGGGGCTGGTGAGCATTTGCGTCTCTTCGGGCGACGGAGGCGCTTTGTCGAGCATAGCGAGGCCGAAGTCGAGGACCTTGATGTGGCCGCGCGGGGTCAGCATGATATTGGCGGGCTTGATGTCGCGGTGGACGATGCCTTTGGCATGCGCGGCATCCAGGGCGTCGGCGAGCTGGATGCCGAACGCCAGCAGGTCGGCGATAGCTAGCGGTCCGCCAGCGATGCGCGCGGTGAGGGGCTGGCCTTCCACGTATTCCATCGCCAGAAACCACGTGTCGCCGTGCCGGCCGATTTCGTGGATGTAGGCGACGTTGGGATGATTCAGCGCGGAGGCGACACGGGCTTCGCGCTCGAAGCGTCCGACGCGATTGGGGTCTGAGGATAAATCATCTGGAAGCAGCTTCAGGGCGACAGGGCGATCCAGGCGTGTGTCGGTAGCGAGGTATACCGTGCCCATGCCACCTTGGCCGAGGCAGGAGTCCAGGCGGTAGTGGGCGATGTTCGTACCGGGCTGGAGCTGATCGCTCATTTCGTGATTGTAAGGCGCTACGCCGTCTCCTCGGTCTTGATTTCTTCCAGCAGGGTGTCAAGGCGCTGGAAGTTAGTCTCCCAGTATTCGCAAGGGATGCGCATCTCGACGCGGAAGCTGCCGGCTTCGGCGGTGGTTTCCAGACGCGCTTGATCGCCGTAGCGGGCGGCCAGGCGTCCCCGCACATTGGCGAGGCCGAGTCCGCTCTTGCGGGCGGGGAGGCCCTCGGGATCATACGGATTTTGAACGGCAATGCTCAGCAGCCCTTCGCGATGGGAGGCTTCGATCCAGATGGTTCCACCGTCAATCAAGCCGGCGATGCCGTGCTTGACGGCATTCTCCACCAGCGGTTGCAGCAACAAAGAAGGCACGGGGCAGCCTTTGCAGGCCGGTTCGATGCGCTGTTCCACGCGGAGGCGCGCTCCGAAGCGCACCTGCTCGACATCGAGGTAAGTGCGAGCGAGGGCCAGCTCGTCGGCCAGCGGGATGGTTTCCTTCTCGGCCAGCGACAGCGTGCTGCGCAAAAAATCGGACAGGCGGATACACATCTCGCGGGCACGCGCGCCGTCGGCAATGGCTAGCGCGCTGATGGAGTTGAGACTGTTGAAGAGGAAGTGCGGATTGATCTGGGCTTTGAGCGCTTTGAGTTCGGCTTCGCGCGCCAGCACGCGGGCCTCCTGCTCGCGCGTGCCGGCCTCGCGGGAATGCTGCTGAGCCAGCAGCACGTAATGCAGGGTGACGGCCAGAAGATAGAGCAGGCATCCCAGCGCCGCCACCAGCTTGAGCTGCGGTGCGACGCGGGTCCCAAGAGTGGCGAAGAATTTCGAGAGCATGAAGGCCAGGAACCAGGCAGTTGAGGACCACAGGAGACCCGCTGCCACGCCCGCTGCAAGATGGCTGAACAGAATGTTAGGCAGGTTGGCCGTCCCCAGGGGCAGAACGCGGCAGAGATACCACGGCGAAAGACAGATGAAGGCGTAGAAGATGGAAAGCGGGATAACCAGGGCCGCAGCCTCAAACCAGGCGAGATGCGCGGCACCGGCCAGCAGCGAGCCTACAAGCGCTCCCACCGGCACCCACAACAATGCGTACAACGCGATTCTGTAACGCGTGGCAAGAACCGGATGCATGCTCTCTCCGAGCGGTTTAGTTGCGGACCGAAACGCCGCCGAACATGGCGGTGCCGGTTACTTCCAGGTATTGAGGCGCGACACCTGGCACCAGCTTCGGCGGATGAGTTTTGTCCTCGAAGCCTCCGAATATGCCCATGCCGGTGACGGACACGGTCCATTCATCGGGAACCGTAATCTCAATGCCGCCGAACATCGAGGTGGCGTCGATAACGGCTTTATCCTGCGTGATGCGGGCGCGCCGCAGATCGATCTCGATGCCTCCGAACATGGCCGATAACTGGCCGCCCTTAAAATCCTCCGAGTCTATCCTGCGGCGGCTGCCGCTGAACATCACGAAGGAGCTGACGGTTGCATCGGTTCCAGCGGCCGCCTTGCCTGCATCGACGCGGCGTCCATACACTCCTTTCCACAGCATGCTCACTCCGAAAGCAATCAGAATCAGCGGCCACACAAAGTCGAACCGGATGTAAAACAGCTGCAGGTTCTCCGCCAGCCACAGCGCCCCGATTACGGCGATGAAGCCGCCAAAGATTCTCCCCGATGGCGAACAGGCCTCGAATACTTTAGAGACGCCAAAGACGATGAGGAGCACCGGCCAGAACTCCCAGATATCGTGCGTCCGGATGATCCCCATGTTGCTCAGCAGCAGCAGGACGCCGATGGCCACCACCACGATGCCCATGAACAGACCGGAATGCGGGCGGCGGAAGCGCCGCTGGATGCGTGAATCGATCTGCTCGTGGTTCATGCTTCGATGGTAATGGGGAACCGGACTCGAATCGAGTGCGGATCGGCGAATGACGGCTAAGTACCGGCGAAATCAGGGGGACAGACGCTCGATGCGCCAGCCGGCGGGGGTTCTTGAGTAGAGGATGCGGTCATGCAGGCGGTTGGGGCGGCCCTCCCAGAACTCGATGGTATCGGGCGTCAAGCGGTAGCCTCCCCAGAACGGCGGAAGCGGGATGGGGCCGCCGCGATACTGGGCGGACAGCTCGGCGAGGCGGTCTTCCAGGACCTGACGGCTGCCGATGGGCGCGCTTTGCTGCGAGGCCCAGGCGCCCAGCTGGCTGCCTTCGGGGCGGGTTTGAAAATAGGCTTCGGACTCCGCGGTTGAGACGCGGGTTACAGTGCCTGTGATGCGAACCTGACGCTCTAGCTCGGGCCACCAGAAGACCAGCGCAGCTTTCGGGTTGTGGTGGAGCTCGCGAGCCTTGCGGCTTTCATAGTTGGTGTAGAAGGTGAAGCCGTCGGGGCCCGCGGATTTCAGGAGGACCATGCGCGCCGAGGGCTGGCCGTCGGCAGAGACGGTGGCTAGCGTCATGGCGGTGGGTTCCTTGAGGGCGGAAGCGCGGGCGAGTGCGAGCCAGGTTTGAAACTGGGCGATGGGATCCGGCACAAGCTAAAGCATATGCTACTTCGACTTCCTCAAATACACGTTGCCGTTGAAGGTGGTGAAGGACATGTCGGGGCCGCCGCCGTTGATTGTACCGAAGACGCCGCGGTCGAATTGGATGCGGTACTTGCCCTTGCCTGATCGGCTGTCTTCCACCGTGGGCTGGCGGCCCGAGGATGTCAGGTTGATGTCGAAGTCGGTGTAGACTTCGCCATTGTCGCTTTTCAGTTTTACGTTGGCCTTGGTGTTGCCGGGTAGAGTGACATCGATGTTGCCGTTGAGCGTGTTGAACGACATGGGCTTGTTGGGCTTCACTTCATCGAAGGTGATCAGCACTTTGCCATTGAGCGCGTGCGCGATCACTGAACCCGAGATGTGCGTAGCGGTGATGCTGCCGTTGGTATCCTCGAGCTCGACATCGCCACGGATCTGGTCTACCGAGATGCTGCCGCCGTTTACGGTGCTGAGCTTGAGCGAGGTCGCGAAGGGGACCTGGATGACGATGGATGCGTTGTCGTTAGGAGAGCGCGTGCCGATGCGGATCACGTTCTCGGATTCTTCAACGTTCAGTCCGCTGCCAACCATGTCAATGCGGTGCAGGCCGTCGGTACGCTCGGCGGGGCGGTGGTGACGCTCGCTGGAACTTGCTTCCACCAGGACCTCCTTTCCGTCGTAGCCTTTCACGGTGATGCCGCCGTTGATCAGGCTGACCTTGACGGTGCCGGGCCGCGATGGGTCGCTGAAGGGCACCTTTACGGTGTCGGCCGCGCTGGCCGATATCAGAAGCACGAATGCCGGGATGTACTTGATCATTTCTGTCCTCGATTGAGAATGCGGATGTCGCCGTTGAAGGCGTCGAACTTATACTGGGGCCCGCCGTTGCCGGCGCGGACGGTGGTGAAATCGTGGCTGCGGTAAACGAACTTGCCGTTGCGCCGTTCGGGCGCGGCGGCCGCGGTGGCCAGGCCCGTGACGGCGAAGTCGGTATAAGCGTGGCCGTTAAAGGTCTTCAGGCTGAGATCCGCCGAGAGTCCGGGCTGAAACGAGACTTCAATCGCGCCGTTCAAGGAACCGAAGTAGGATTCCTTCACTGGATTGCGCGCGAATGTGACGATCACTTTTCCGTTGAGCGCGTGGGCGCGGCCGGAGCCGGAGACGTCATGCATTTCGACGCCGCCGTTGATGTTGTCCACGTCGAAATCGCCCGCGATGTTTTCCACTTTGATCTCGCCGTTGTTGATGGTGCTGAGCAGCAGCCCGGTGGAAGCGGGCACTTTGAGGTCGAAATCGTAGACCACGTTGTAACCGCGCCGGCCGTGTTCATGCGAGCTTCCGCGGCTGCGGGTGCGCTCACGCGAGTCATTGCAGTTGCAGCGGAACGGGCCGTCGACATAGACCTTCAACGTGTCGCCGGTCTGCTTGATATCCAGTTTGACGTCGCGTTTGGCTTCTTCCATCTTCTGGGCGTCATCGGCGCGGATCACGCGGTGCGCTTCCAGGCGAATATCGCTTCCGCTGTATCCGGTAACGTGGATGGATCCGTTGACGTTGTCAATGTCCAGCTCGCGGGCGGCGGGCAGCGTCTTGGCGGTGTTCTCTTTCTCCTCGAGCTGCTCGAAGGAGAACGCCAGCGGGATGAGCGTGGCAAAAAGAAGGAGTCTCTTCATTGGAGTTGTTTCAGCGTCCACTCGGCGCGCTGCCTCACTTCGGGATTTACGTCCTTGCCGTCCAGAAACTGACGGACTGCGGGGATGGCATCTTTTTCGCGCAGCTCGACGAATTGATCGAGCAGCGCGATCTCAACCATCGGCGAAGTTTGCTTGGCCAGCGCCTGGATGACGCCGCGGCGCCCCACCGGACTGCTGGAGAATTTGCGCAGCGCGTCGACGGCGGCCAGACGCACGTTGATGCTGGGATCGTGATTGACAGTAGCCAGCAGCGCGGATAGAACCTCGGTGTCATCCTGCTCGACCCGAGCGCTCCAGTTAACGCCGCGCAGACGGTCACTGGCGGAACCTTGCTGCAGCAGCGACAGAGTAACCAGCTGGCGCATGTTGTCCATTTCGGAGCGCAGGCGGGCGACTTCCGTGCCGCCGTTGCCTGCCGGCAGCCAGTGGCCGATGGCGACACCGATTACCAGCATGGCGGCGGCGAGTCCGGTCTGGACCGATGGCAGACGCAGCCACCAGAACGGCCGGGAGCGCTCGGCTTCGCGCTGCTTCCAACTCGTCAGTGAATCGTAGAAGCGCAGGCGCATTGCGATATCCGGATCGGCTTCGGGCAGCTCGCCCAGCCGCATCCAGACTCCGCGCAGCTCCATGGCTTCGGTCCGGCACTGCTGGCACTTTCCCAGGTGCTCGTGAAACTCAGGGGCGGCGTCATCCAGATCGTCACGCCAATAGTCCACGAAACTGGCTCGGGCTTGTTCGCAATTCATATAGATACCTTCTCTCCCGAAAGCTCGAAGAAGATTTGTCCGAGCTGGCGCACCGCGCGATAGACCCGGACCTTCACCGTGCCCACATCCACGCCCAGAATGGACGCGATCTGTTCGTACTTCAGATTTTCGAAGCGGCTGAGCACCAGCAGTTCCCGTTTCTCCAGCGGCAGCCGCGCCATGGCACGGCGAAGGGTGGCGACTTCCTGTTTGCGATTGAGCTTGTCATCCATGGCGTCATTACTCACTGAATCCGTATCCACCAGCTCGGTTTCCACCTTGCGCTTGCTGAGCGCGTCGTTCTGAGCGTTGCGCGCGATCTGGTACATCCAGGCGGTATACGACCGATCCGGCTGCCAGCTCTGGCGGTACTTCAAGATCCGCAAAAACACGTCCTGCACCAGGTCTCGCGAGAGGTCGCGATTTCCGTTCACATGCACGAAGAAGTGGAACAGCGACTTGTGATGGCGTTCGAAGAGGACGGCAAGGCTGTTGAAATCGCCTTGCCGGACCGCTTCCATGAGGCTGCTGTCCGTTTGATCGCACACGTTGGGTAATACCAGGGGGACGCTAAAAGGTTACGGCCAGCCCCCACCCGCCCCAGAATGCCCCATACCCGCCCCACCGGTGGCACATGATTTTAGCTTGTTCCGCGCAGTCGCTTCTTAGCGCTGCCGGAAAAGTCGGCGCTCAAAAGAGTGCCATGGACAGGCAACCTATTGGTTCTTTAAGCATTTCGAACAGGCGGCGTGCCGGTACCGTACGACGTACTTTACCTCGCAGCGCGTTTCACGCCAAAGCTTTTCCGTATAGCGCGAGCAAACGTTTCCAGGCCTTCTCGGCCTGGGCTTCGTTGTAGACTTGCGAATCGGGTGGGCACCAGCCGTGCGCGGCGCCGGTGTACACTTCGATTTCCGCGGCGAGGTTCGCCTTGTCGAACGTCTCTTTCAGCGTGGTCTTGTCATTGGGTGACCGCGCATCGTCATTGGCCGCGATCGCGACCAGAAATTGCGCCTTGCTCTTCGAGGCCTGCAGATGCGGACTGTTGGGCTGGTCTGTCACCAGTCCGCCTCCGTGGAAGGAGGCGACGGCTCCGACGCGATCCGGCACTGCGGCCGCCGTGCGAAACGCGATCGGTCCGCCCATGCAATAACCCTGTGTGCCCACCTTTCGATTCTTGGCAACCGAGGATTGCTGGTCCAGCCAGCCGATGAACGCCTTCGCATCCGTCATGTGCGTAGTCTCGTTGAGAGCGCGCGCGAGCGGCATCAACTGCTGAATTGGGGTTGTGCTGCCCGCCTCCGCGGTGGGGGCTTTCTTGACCCGGTAGAACGGATTCACCACCAGCACGGAATAGCCCGATTCGGCCAGCCGCTTGCCCATCTGGCGGAATGCAGGACGCAGTCCGAAGATGTCCGGCCACATCAAGACGCCAGGTGCAGTGCCGCTCGCGGGGTGCACGAAATAGCAGTCCGCGGTACCGTCCGGCGTTGTGACGTTCACGTCAGATTCAGTCACCGCAGCCGCGTTCGCGACCTGCGGGAGCATCATGGCGATGCCCGCTCCCACCATGACGCCGAATTGCTTTCGTGACACCAGACCGAGAGATTCGAACATCTTCCGGTCGTCTTCAAAATGGTCTTGATCGCACATTGTTCGCTCCTTAAAACAACTCTAAAGCAGCCTGAAATTTACCTCAATGCTCACTTCCACCGCCACCGGATTACCGTCCTTGATGGCGGGCAAGAATCTCCACTCTCCCACGTCGTGAACCGCCTGCTCGTCAAGACCGAATCCCACGCTGCGCAAGAGCCGGAAGTCGCCCGGCTTCCCGTCGGTATCCACTACCAGTCCAAGAACCACCGTGCCCTGAACTTTTACCATGCGGGCGATCTCGGTGTAAGACGGCTCGCGTCTGGAAATGATGGGAGGAGGCTTGATGCCGGGGCCCATCTTGTAAGGGGTGGATGTGGCAGCCGATCGGTTCAGATTGCGGACTATCTCAATTCGAATCTTCGAGGCGCGTTCGCGCAGGGGGGTGGCGTCCAGCGTGCGTCCCAGTTCCTTCAACGCGAGCGCTTCCAGCTCCAGCGCCAGTGCGCTGTCACCTTCAGTAACTCCGGCGCCTGCGTGATCGAAAATTTCCAGCGCTTCCCGATAGAGTGGTTCGATTACGGTCTCGAGGTCCGCCTTGCGCAGTTGCGAGAGCATACCCGCCAGATCCAGAGCGCGGGCGTATTCGACATCGTGCGGATCCTGACCGCGCTCCCATTGCTTCAGCGCCGTATTGATCAGGGACTCGGCCTTCTCCGAATCCGAGTGCTTAAAAGCGGCAGCTCGCGCCTGACGTGCGATTTCATGGGCGGATTGTGCCGACGCAACGCTCGCGATAACGGTAAACAGGACCGCGCGCGTAAAGAAGCGTACGTAATCCACAAGACCGGCCCCCGCCACCTAGATATCGTAATACAGAGCGAACTCGTACGGATGCGGCCGCAGTCTGACCGCGTCCGCCTCGCTCTTGCGCTTGTAGTGGATGAACGTCTCGATCAGCTCCTCGGTGAAGACATCTCCCTTGAGCATGAACGCATGATCGTCTTCCATACACGTGAGCGCTTCTTCCAGCGAACCCGGCATCGACGGCACGTTCTTCATTTCCTCAGGCGACAGATCGTAGATATCTTTGTCCAGCGGCTCCCCGGGGTCCACTTTGTTCAGGATGCCGTCCAGGCCGGCCATCATCATGGCCGCGAACGCCAGATATGGATTGGCGGCCGGATCAGGCGGCCGGAACTCCAGGCGCTTGGCCTTGGGACTGGCTGAGTACATCGGAATACGTACCGCGGCCGAACGGTTTCGCCGCGAATACGCCAGGTTCACCGGCGCTTCATAGCCCGGTACCAGCCGCTTGTAGCTGTTCGTGGTGGGAGCGATGATCGCCGAAAGCGCGCGGGCGTGCTTCAGCAGGCCCCCGGCGTACCACAGCGCCATCTGGCTGAGCCCCGCGTACATATCTCCGGCGAACAGCGGAGCGCCGCCCTTCCAAAGGCTCTGGTGTACATGCATGCCGCTGCCGTTATCGCCATACAGCGGCTTGGGCATGAACGTCACGCTCTTGCCGTACTGGTTAGCCACGTTGCGGATGACGTACTTGTACAACATCATGTTGTCCGCCGACTTCACCAGCGTGTCGAACTTCTGGTCGATCTCGCACTGCCCGCCCGTGGCCACTTCATGGTGATGGCACTCGATGTGCAACCCGCACTCGATCATGGTCTGCACCATCTCGGCGCGCAGATCCTGATAGTGATCGGTGGGCGGCACTGGGAAGTAGCCTTCCTTGTAGCGCGGACGGTAGCCCAGGTTGTCCTTCTCGCGGCCCGAATTCCAGCGGCCTTCCTCGGCATCGATAAAGTAGAAGCCCGAGTGCTGGTTCTGATCGAAACGCACGTTGTCAAAAATGAAAAACTCCGCCTCGGCGCCGAAGAACGCGGTGTCGGCCAGGCCGGTGTTCTTCAGGTACATCTCGGCCTTCTTGGCGATCCAGCGCGGGTCGCGCTCGTAGTGCTGCCGCGTGATGGGATCTATCACGTCGCAGCTCATCACCAGCGTGCGCGTTTCAAAGAACGGGTCCATGAACGCCGTCGTGGGATCCGGAATCAGCAGCATGTCGCTCTCGTTGATAGCAGCCCATCCGCGGATACTGGATCCATCGATGCCGAAGCCTTCCTCGAAGGAATCTTCGTCCAGCTGGCTCATCGGATAGGAGACGTGCTGCGACAATCCGGGCAAATCCGTGAAGCGCAGATCGAACTGGCGCGCTTCTTTCTTCTTGGCAAATTCCAAAACTTCCTTGGGACTCATCAAACCTCCAGCGGCGTGGGTTTACGCTCAGGCTATCAACAGGGAAGGCCTTTGGGTAAGCGATCAGAATAGCACAGCGGGCGGTATATCCTGGAGCCGATGGGACAACTCGTCCTCGACTGGGGACCGGAGCGCAAAACCTACACCGTCTCGGATCTGAATGCGCGGATCAGGGGCCTGCTGGAAGGCGAATTCAACGATGTCTGGGTGGCCGGAGAGATCTCCGGCGTGCGCCAGGCTTCAAGCGGGCATTGCTATTTCACTTTGAAGGATCGCGAGGCGCAGTTGAAGTGCGTTTGCTTCCGCACGGCGTACCGGTATTTGAAGTGCAAGCCGCAAGATGGACTGGCCGTGCTGGTGCGTGGCCATATTGACGTCTACGAGGCCCGCGGCGAATATCAGCTGCTAGTGGAAGCGCTCGAGCCGCAAGGTCACGGCGCGCTGCAGTTCGCCTTTGAGCAGTTGAAGAAGAAGCTGGCCGCCGAAGGCTTGTTCGATGCGGCGCGAAAACGGCCGCTGCCCAGGTTGCCGCGGCGTATCGGAATCGTGACCTCGCCCACCGGCGCCGTCATTCAGGATCTGTTGAACATTCTCGCGCGCCGGTTCCCCGGCCTGCATATCCGCATCTATCCAGCGCAAGTGCAAGGCGAAGGATCCGTCGATGCCGTGTGCCGCGGCATCCAGCATTTCGGATCCGGCGCCTGGGCCGAGGTGTTGATCGTGGCTCGTGGTGGCGGATCGCTGGAAGACTTGTGGACCTTTAACGAGGAAGCCGTGGCGCGCGCCATCGCGGCCAGCCTGATGCCGGTCATCTCCGCCATCGGCCACGAAACCGACTTCACCATCGCCGATTTCGTTGCCGATCTGCGCGCGCCCACTCCCTCCGCGGCAGCCGAACTGGTTACCGCCACGCGGGATCAAGTAGTGGAACAGATCGCCGGGTGCGATCACAAGATGATGCAGAGCCTGCGCTATCGCGTCGCCATGGCCCACCGGGCGCTGCAGCAACTTGGTGTCGACCGCGCCACCACCATCCTGCATCGCAAGATCGGGCGCGGGTTGCAGCGCGTAGATGAGCTGGAATACGCCGCGCGGGACCGCACGCGCGCCCGCACCGGCGCCGCCCGGCAGCGGGTGGACCTGCTGGCGGAGCGCTTAAAATCGCTGGACCTCCGCCTGCGCTTCGCGGCTTTGCGCCGGCGCATGGAAACCGCCGAGGCCTCCGCGAAACGGCTGGTCCAACTGCGCGTCACGCGCGCGCATGGCCGCCTCGATCCGCTGGTGGCGCACTTGACGCAGCTCAGCCCGCTAAAGATTCTAGATCGCGGCTACGCCATTGTGACCACCGGCGCCGGCGAAATCGTGAAGCAACCCGAGCAGGCGCCCGCGGGTGCTGAGGTAGCGATCCGGATCGCGCAGGGGCGGCTGGCGGCCCGAGTGCTAAAGAAATAGGGGAGCCCCCCCCATAAGACCGGCGGTTGGCTAATATTTCTAAAGACTCCCCTTCTGAGCCGCGCCCAAAGGAAGCGGTCGGCCCGCTGATGAGCGCGTCCATACCAAGAGAAGAACATGCCGCGCCGGTGGGGCAGGTTAGCAACCTGCGGCCGATTAGCAATCGGCCTCTGGCAGGCGAAACCGCCTGCCCCACAAGCTGGGTCTCGGTATTGGCAAAGGGGGGAACTCAGCGCGCGGGTGGAGGAGCAGCCGCTTTGATTTTTCCGCTTTTAATCGCGGCCAAGAACGCGGCGTAGTCGGCGTTGTTCAGATCCGCGTACTCGCAGGCAAAGGCCGAGATGGCACGTTGGATCTTTGACCCTTCACCGCAATATCCTTGAATAGCGCACGCATCTCCGGAACGGGCATGCCCGCGCGCCAGTAGCTCGCCGGCGACGATAGCGAGGCTCTTCAACCCCGCGCCGCGAAGTTGCGACAAATCGATGCTGCCCTTATGGTCATTGAGCTGCCGCACCAGAAACTGGTGGTTGCCTACGGTGGTCCATCCCAGCAGCAGATCCGATAAGGGCTGAATCGCGCGCTGGCCTTCCGCCACCCGCTGTCCCTGATTCTTGTGGGGTGTTCCCGGCAGATATTTGGAATACGCCGACGCCACCTCTTGCTTGATCTGCAGAAACATCGGGTCTTGCGGGCTGTTCCCTTCGAACAGCACGACATAGTCTCGCAACCCAACGCTGCCGGTGCCCACTACTTTGAATCCGACATCCAGGGGCCGGAAAAGGTTGAAGATGTTCCGGCGCTCAGGCGACAGCGTCTTACGATATGCTCCCAGCGACTCCAGCACTTCCTTGGCCCGCTGGCCCTTTACGCGCCAGAAGCCCGGCCGCGCGTCGCGAAAATGGCGCCCCCCTTTCGCGTCCACCTGGGTGAATTTCTCCACAAGGTCCAGCGGATTGGCGCGCTGCGATTGCAGTAGCGCCGCATGCACCGGCTCAATGCTCTTCTCGCGGTGAATCTGATGGCGCGCCACCTGCAGAATCGGCAGTCGGGCGAATGCGGCGATAGACCGGCAATAACTGGCAACGAACGCCATCGACGCATCCGAGCACGCCTGGCGCTTATGTTCGGCTTCATTGCCGGCCAGCACGATGCTGGTGGCCATTCGCTTTACATCCCATTCCCAGGGGCCGGGAATGGTCTCGTCAAAATCGTTCAAGTCAAACACCAGCTTGCCGTCAGGCGCGGCGAAGGATCCCAGATTCTGGACATGCGCGTCCCCGCATAGCTGCACCATCAAACCGCAATGCGGCAGGCGGGCGAGATCCGCCGCCATGATCGACACCGCCCCGCGAAAAAAGGCGAAGGGGGAAATCTTCATTCGAGCGTACTTGGTGGGCAGCAGCTGCGCAATCCGGCCCTCGGTGGAAGCTCGCAAGACCTGGATGGGATCGAAGTTGCGGTGCTTCCGGTCCAGGTTCGCCTGGCCGACACGGCTCACTGCTTCACGCCGGCTCCGGCCGTGTTTGGTTCGTTCTTCAGCACTCTGCGCCATGCATTCCCATTGTATGCGCCTATGCTAGAGTCGTCGTTTATGAACCCTTACGCGACGCATCTGGGAGATCGCGATCCCATTCAGACCATCGCGGCCACGCCTCAAAAGCTGGAGTCGCTGCTCGCCGGCCTGGGGCCCGAAGGCGCCGGAAAGGCCTTGGCCCCCGGGAAATGGACGGTTCGCGAGATTCTCTGCCACCTCGCCGACACGGAGCTGGTTTTCGCCGTGCGTCTGCGGCATACGCTCGCGGAGCCGCATCACGTGATCCAGCCCTTCGATCAGGATCAGTGGGCCGCCGTGTATGCTCCCTTCGATGCGCGTACCGCGCTGGGCGTGTTTGCCGCGGTGCGCAACTGGAATGTGAACCTGGTTAAGACCACGCCCGCCGGCGCATTTTCGAAAACAGTCACGCATCCCGAGCGCGGAGACATGACCTTCCGGACCATTGTGGAAACCATGGCGGGCCACGATCTGAATCATCTGGCGCAGATCGAAACCATCGCGTCGAAGTCCTAGTTAGCGATAACGGCGGCAGACGAACTCGCTGCCGATGCCGCTGGTTAGCAGACGCTCTTTCTTGTCCTGCAACAGGCGCGCGGTCCAATCGGTGAACCCTCCGTCAGCGATCGGATAACGAACGCCATCGGATGCGGCCGGCGAAATTCGCAGACACCAGCCGGTGTAATATCCGAGTCCCTCCAGGCGCGCCAGGTTGAAGCGAAACTCGGCTTCAGGAAACTCAGCGCGCAAGGGCTCGAAGACGTATTGCTCCAGCCGGGCGTCTTGCGCATCGGTGGGAAACACAAGCCCTCTTTCGGATAGGAAGCGCTCAGAGCCGCCCGCAATGTGTGCCCGGACCGACTTGCGCACTTCGTCGCGCGAGATGCCGGAGGAAGTGAGCAGCGCCTCGGTCATCGTCAAATCGGATATCTCCACCAGCGGGCTGGTCAGGCTGAAGCCTTCGGCGTTCAAGCCGCGGAACAATTTCAAGTAGAAGCGGATATGCTCAGTCAGGTGCTGGATCTCGAACGCGCTGGATCCGGTGTCGCGGCCGCCTGAAACCATGCCGAACAAGCGAAAATGCGGGGTGAAACCGGGAATATCGAACGGCTGCAATCGAATGCAGCGATGACTGCTACAGAGACGTACGGGCGGATCGGGAGCCCGTTGGGCGTGCTTGCGGCGGCGAGCGATTTCCAGAGCCAGCGCCGGCGTGGAATCGCCCAGCACTTCGGCATTTCGGATAGTAGTGAGTACGTTGTTCTGATCGATTCCACCCAGCGCGAAATTCGTGCCAAGCGGGCACACGGGCGAAAGCTCCACGGCCTCAAAGTCTTTCGCCGCGGCGAATGCAGTCCGGTCAAATGCGTTCAACAGCCGCGCGTCCACGCTGGATGGAGCTGCGAGGGCGTTGCCTTCCGTTCGCGCCAGCACGGCGGGCGCGGACATGCCTTGCACCCGGCTCTTGTAGACGCTCAGCAACAGCGACTGGAGATCCCCGGGAGTAAGCTCTTCCGCCAGCGCTGAGAAAAGCCGGGGCATGCCGCTCTCCGCCACAATGCGGCTGATGATCTTGGACTGCATTGCCCCAGGATAGGACGAATTTTTCCGGGATCACGCCAGCGGCAGCTCGCTGGCCGCCTTGGTTTCCTGGTCGTGAAAATAGACCAGATCTTCGAACTCGGGCGCAATGCGAACGCCGCCGAAGGTCGTCAGGTAACGGCAGGTTGAGTAACCGGCGGCTTTGGCTTCATACTTTTGCTCCCAGCGCCGGTATTCGCCTTCCTGCTGTGGCGTTTCGAACGGAAACTCCACCGGCGGATTCGGAAACTCCAGGCGGTAGGGCTTGGGAGTGAGCCGCGCGCGGAACGATTCCTGCAGCCGGCACAGACGCATGTACAACGGGTCGGAGCCAAACTCGGTCAGTAACGCTTCGGTGTCGGAAGTGCCGGCCTGCAGGCTGACATTGCCGATGAGCACTCTGTAACCACCCGCTGTCTTATAAACCCGCGCGGAGAAGTCATGGCGCTGGGCTACGCTCTCGATCTTGCGCATCACCGCATCCGAAAGCCTGGCATCCTCGCGATCCACATCGACGAACATCAGGTGGTCCGTGTTCAATACCAGCGCTCCATATCCGTTTCGGGTTACCACCGCGGAGGGGCCGAACTCTCGAACCACCGGTTCCGGTAGCGGCCGGTCCCCGTACTCGTAGCGGTTCCGTTGATCCGGATGATCCGCTACCGCGCGGGCTGTCCGCTGGGCGATTTCGCGGGCGCGCTCTCGAGCCGCGTCCATGCTCTCATCCGACCATCCCCGCGCCACCACGCGAACGCGTTGGCCATCCGCGCCCGTCGCTTCGCCTTGACCGCGGATCCAGTAGCGCGCGAGTTTCATTTGGATGCGCGGAGCAGTTCTGTTTCCGCGCCTACAAAACCCCAGGTCACCCACACGCGGCCCTTCGCGATGCGCTGAAAATATGCTCTCGCCTGAGCGGATTCGCCGTTATACAAATGCCAGTTGCCGACGCCATAGCCCACGGTATCGAATTGCAATTCGGCCTCGGTATCGGTACTGCCCGCGGGCGGCTCCGGCGGCGTCACTTCGGATTCTTTCAGCTTGCCTTGAAAAAATCGGACCAGGTTGAAATAAAACTGGGTATGGCCGTCGCCAGGTTTGGCGTCGGGAGGGATACGAGCCAGCGCTTTCGCCGCCGCCTCCCGCTGATTGGCGCGGCGCAGCGACGCATACAGCCAGTTGGTGGAATTCACGCGGCTGTCTTCCGCCGTGGCCAGATCCACTGCATGCCCGAAAGCCTCGGCGGCAAGCGGAAAATCGCCCAGGAAGTAATGCGCCAGGCCGAGATGATAATACGCGTCCAACTTCTTCGGGTCCAGCGCCACCGCGCGCTTGAGATCCTCGCGCGCACCGGCGAAATCCCGCAGCGCTACTTTGCGATGGCCGCGCTCCGTGTACAGCGCCGCGTTATCCGGCGCAATCGCGAGCGCCGAGGTACAAGTGGCCACCGCCTCGCGATATTGCCAGACCGACGATTGCGCCAGCGCCAGCTTGAGCATCAGTTCCACATTCTTGGGATCCGCGGCGAGAGCGTTCCTGGCGGCTTCCACCACGCCTTTGTCATCCGGCAGCGAATAGAATTTCGCACCGGCCGCGGAGGTGAACTGGAGAGAAGTCTGCGCGTTGAGCGAACCTGCCGCCAGGGCAAGCCAGAGCATCGCGAGGAGACGAAAAGAGCAACGCAGGTTCATTGGCGACGAGTATACCCGATCTCGGGCAATTCGGTACTATTCTTGACCCCAAACGAAATCGCGCCGCTCGCGTCAGTGCCGTATGCGCTTATTGCTTCGGACCTCACTGCCATTCGCTCTCGCGGGAGCGATCCTTGCCCAAGTCCCGCCGCTGACGCTGCCGCCCAGCGGAAACAATCAGAAAGCTTCGGTCATCCAGCACATCGGCCCCGTTCTGGTGACCATCGACTATTCCAGCCCCGCTGTGCACGCTCCCGACGGGAAAGACCGGCGCGGCCAGATCTGGGGCAAGCTGGTGCCCTACGGTCTGGAGAAGTCGGTGTTTGGAAACGGCAAGCCCGACCCGTGGCGCGCCGGCGCCAATGAGAACACGGTGCTGACGGTGTCGCACGACGTTCTGCTGGAGGGCAAGCCGCTGCCGGCCGGCCGCTATGGACTGCACATGATCACCGGGCCGGAAGACTGGACGCTGATCCTTTCGAAGAATTCCTCGGCCTGGGGCAGCTTTTTCTATGAAGACGCCGACGACGCGCTGCGCGTGACGGTGAAGCCGCACAAGCACGAGTATCGCGAGTGGCTCACCTATGAATTCACGTCGCGCAAAGCGGCCGAAGCTACCGCCGAGCTCCAGTGGGAAGAACTCGCCGTGCCGTGGACCATCAAGGTGGATAACATCGGCGAGATCTATCTCTCGCGCATTCGCCAGGAGCTGACCGGCGCGCCCGGCTTCGATCCGCAGAGCTATGATGCCGCGGCGCAATATTGCGTGCAGATTAATACGAATCTGGAAGAGGCGCTGAAGTGGGCCGAGCTCGCGGTCAGCAAGCCCTTCATCGGCCAGGCGAATTTCAACACGCTCAGCACCAAGGCGCTGGTGCTCACGAAAATGGGCCGCAATTCGGATGCAAAAACCGTGATGGAAACCGCCTTAAAGCTGCCCGGCACTACATCCCTCGAGATCCATCAATACGGCCGTCAGTTGCTGGCCGCCAAAAAGACCGACGAGGCTTTCGCGGTGTTCAAACTCAACGAGCAGCGTAACGGCGAAGCGTGGCCCGTGCACGTCGGCTTGGCCCGCGGCTATGCGGCGAAGGGCGACACCAAACAGGCGCTGGAGCATGCCCAGAAAGCCCTGGCGCAAGCTCCTGACGATTTGAATCGCAAGAGCCTGGAGGCGATGGTGAAAGCGCTCTCCGAGGGACAGCCGATTACGTAGAGGCGACGCGATAATTCAGGTGCACTACGCCGTCGGGGAAGCGGCGTGTGGACTTGAGCTCCAGCGGCACCAGGCGGCGCTTGGGTGCGATCAGGGGGATGCCTTCGCCGATAAAGACGGGGATCACGTGAATGCTGAATTCGTCGACCTCGCCCGCATCCAGGAACGAAGCAATCATCTCGCCGCCGCCCATGATCCAGATGTCCTTGCCCGGCTTCGAGCGAAGACGTTTTGCGAATGCCTTGACCGGTTCCTTGACGAATTCAATCCCCGGCGGCGCGGATTTGGGCGGGTGGCGTGAAAAGACATAGTTCCTGACCTTCATGCCAAAAGTGCCGGTCCCGGCCGGGTCGCCCATCTTGAGCGACTCGTCATAGGTTTTCCGCCCCCACAGGATGGTATCGATGGAGCGGAAGAATGCCGGCATTCCATAACTGCCCGGCGGATGCGGGCGGCTCATGAGCCAATCCATGTTGCCGTTGAGCCGAGCGATGAAGCCGTCGGCGCTGGTGGCGATGTAAACGATGATCCTTCGCTTCGCTTTCACCGGACCCTCCCAAGGTCGAATATAAATGGCCATTCGGTTATTGTCAAGCGAAAAAGTGAACCGCCGTTTATAATGGGCGCATGGGCCGCCGCAAGCTTACTCCGGACACGGATGTTCTTACCGCGACGATGCGGGTGGTGAACCGCGTAGGTCCCGGACGGCTCACGCTGGCCGATGTCGCCGCCGAAGCGGGACTGGCCCCGGCCACCTTGCTGCAGCGTTTCGGATCCAAGCGCGGGCTGCTGCTGGCGGTGGTGGAACAGAGTATGGCCGGCGTGGAGGAATGCT
>JALYHQ010000089.1 GCA_030776455.1 Acidobacteriota bacterium
AATTGGATTTTAGCGCAGGATCGGCGTTTGCTGTCGTCAGGCTTCCTGGCGGGCGCGGTAACTTATACCAAGCCGATCGGAGCCGCGCGCGTCAGCAAGCGTGCGAACACTGCGGGCGTGATACAACTTGCTGTCGTCACGCTTCCTGACGGGCGCGGCTCCGAATCGGCATTCGAGCTTGCAGACGAGCGCGAAACGGGCTAAGTTTGGGGTATGACCTTGGAAGGTATCAAGGAGGCGATTGAGCAGCTACCGCCGGAGCAACAGACGGTCCTGGCAAGCTGGCTCAGCGAGCGCGACTGGAAGGCCTGGGACAAACAAATTGAACGTGATTTCGTGGTGGGCGGGAAGGGCATGCCGTTACTTGCCGAACTCGAACAGGAAATCGCCGAGGGAAAGACTCGCCCGATAGAAGAAGGTTTTGCTGAACGGCGAAATCGAGCCAGTGAATTTTCAGTCTGAGCGCTTACTGGTTCTTGGCGGAGGTATGATGCACTGCCATTCTGGTCAGTGCGGGTTTCGGGCTCCTATCGAGCCTTGGCCATAAGGAAAAATGAGGTCTTCTACTGGTTTTGGATCGGACCTCACGATGAGTACGAGGACGTCCTACGGCGCGCGTAGCGCGGCCTGACGCCCTCGTCCGTACAGAATCTCTACCGCGTCGCGCACATATTGCTCATCGCTCAACTGCTCCGTCGCCTCGGGCGGAAACTCCACCAGACCTCGAAAATACACCGCCAGCTCGGCGAACAGGTCCAGACGCGCTTCCGGGCGAAATTCGTTCCTTCGCAACAGAGCATCCAGCGCAACCGCTGCGGCGCGGGGCGATGCTCGATGACGCAGGCGAGCCGTCAAATGCGGATACTCCAGCAGCGAGTTGTAACTGCCCGCCAGCAGCTGTGCGAGGTCCGGCTGCGCCCGCGAATCGGTGCGCGCGACGATGGTGTTCGCCGCCAGATCGCCCAGCCTTTGCGATCTCGCCGTCAGCACGCATGCCGCGCCCCCCACCAGATACAGCGCCGGAAGATAATCCACGAAGCGCAGCAGGTTCCGGACCGCGACCTGGCTGAATTCCAGCCGCAGGCCCTGCTCATCCATCACGCGCAACCCAAGCAGCCGTTTTCCCAGCGTCTGGCCGCGCCAGTACCACTCGCAGGCCATCGCGTAGCCGATAGAGAGTGCGAAATACGCGATCACCATCACTACTTGTCCCAGGGCGCCGGCCACCGAGAGCGCGCGCCCCAGAACCGTCATCGCCGCCAGGATGCAAGCTTGATCCACGCTCCACGCCAGCAGCCGGCTCACCGGACCCGCCAGCGGGAGCGTGAACAAGATGCCTTCGGGAGTGCGAATTGCGAGGCGATTCATTGCGCCTCCTGGTGTGTTCCCGCGCGCGACAGGAATATTGTCAGCGCGATCAGCTCCACCACCCCGAAACCGATCTTCATCGCGTACGGTATTACCGGTTCGTGATATTGCGAGAGAAACGCCTCCACGATTCCCGCCCACACCAGCATCACCCCGGCGCCCTGAATCAGCGCGATGAGATCGGGTGATATTTTGCGCAGCCGCTCGCGCCTGCTGGTTCGACGGCCCCAGCCGATCAGCGCGTTCGCCAGCACGAAACCAGCCTGGCCGCCGATCAGAATAGACGGGATCTCGATGGCGCCATGCGGCAGCAGCCAGCCCATTAGAAACCGCGCTTGCCCGGCTCGAACGTAGTCCAGCGATACTGCGCCCAGGATGACGCCGTTGTAGAACAGCACCAGCGCCGTCCCGCTTCCCCAGGACACACCGAGCGCCATCGTGAAGATGGTCACGCGTGTGTTGTGCGTCATCAGTTCGGCGGCAAAATTGCTCTTCTTCCCGGCCAGACGGTCGCTCCTGGCGGACTCTTCTTGCTTCACGCGGTCAGCCGGGTTCCCGTTCAATCCTGGAAACGGCATGATCACCTGTTTCGCTTCCGGATCGAAATACACCGCGCCGGCCCCGAACAAGCATCCCAGCAGCGTTACCCCCAGCGACAGCCAGAACGCTCCAGCTTGCCGCCGGAATGCGACCGGGAAATCATGCGCGAACCAGCGCCACGGATGGAAGCGGACCTTTTCGCGCGTTTCGTGGATCTCACCATACGCGCGCGCCACCATGCCTTCCAAGTAGAGGCGCATCGCGGGCTCGCCGGAAAAAGTCGCGATCTTCGCCAAGTCCGCCGAACAGCGCTGGTACAACTCGTGAAAGCGCGTCAGCTCGCTCAACTCCAGGCGGCGTTCCGGATCGCTCTCCAGCCGGTCCAGCATGGACTCCAGCTTCTTCCAGCGCGGCCCTTCTTCGGCCAGGAAGCGTTCCAGATCGACAATCACAACAGCTGCCTCTGCTTCACGCCGCGATAGAGCGACGTCAGCTCCGTGCCCGCAGTCTCCGGATCGAGCAGCGCGAACCTCACGCCTTGCCGCTGCAGAATCTTGCCCAGCTCGCGCAGTTTGTTCCACAGCAGGTGGCCGGCAAGTTTGTAGTACACCCCATCCACGCCGCTCACGTCCGCTTCCGTGAACACGGGATGCGCGGTCGCCGGCCGCGTCATTCCCACCACCACCAGGTGACGGGTCCGCAGCAGCGCGACGTTCTTCACGAAATTCTCGGCGAGAGCCGGATCGTCCAGTTCGGTCAGGAACACCAGCAGTGACCGCTTCCGCAGGCGCAGCCGTAGCAGCGTGCAGACTTCGTCGAAATCGGGCGCAACCTTGCGCGCCTCCAGCCCGCACAAAGCCTCGCGGCACGCGCTGTAGTGGGCTTTCCCGTTGCGCGCGCGAATAAAATCGTGCACCCGGTCGCTGAACGTGGCCAGCCCGAACAGATCCCCCTGCCGATCCGCCTCCAGCGCCACCAGCAGCGACGCAGTGATGTTGCGTTCCAGAATCGTATCGCCCGTTTCACTTGATAACGGACGCGCCGGCAGGCGTGAGGCGTCCAGGATCATGTAGACTTCCTGCGTCCGCTCCACTTGAAATACGCGCGTGATGGGACGCCCGCGTCGCGCGGTTGCTTTCCAATCCACATCCTCGAAGCTGTCGCCGGCGCCGTACTCGCGCAGCTTTTCAAACTCGCGGCCTTTCCCCACTTGTCGCAGGACATGCATGCCCAGCTGCCCGCGCTCCAGGTTCTTCGCTGACCGCTGGCGCGCCGCCGTGAGGTTCGGATAAACCCGGATCTCCGTGGGCGTAACTCCGCGCCGTGCCAGGCTCCAGAGTCCCGCGGGTGACCGCGTTTCCAGCGCGCACGCGATAATCCTGTGCCGGCCGCGAGCTTCCGGAGTAAACATCCATTCGATGCGCGAGTGCTCGCTTCCGGCGGGAAGCACGGCCGTCAGCTCCTCGTTCCCGCCGTCCACCCCCGGCGGAAATTCCAGAGCGATTCGGATCGTCTTCGCCAGCTGGCTCCGATTCCCGACGGTAAGCGCAAGCGCCGCCGGCCGTCCCTTCCAACTCCGCACCAGATCCGGCGTGAACAGGCCGATTCCCTCCAGCGCGCGCCGGCCCCGTATCGCATCCAGCATCACTGCGAGGCCAACGGCCGCGATTCCGGTCCATGCTATTACGCCCCAGCCCGGTATCGCCGCCAGCGCCGCGCATGGCACCACCACCACCGCCACTAACAGCAGCATCCGGCTGGACGGCGCCAGCCGCACTCCCCGCAGCTCGGCCATCTGATCCATCGGCTTACCTGGGCACCGCGATTCCCTCGAAGATTTTCTGTACCACTTCGCCCGTGCTCAATCCCTCGATCTCATATTCGGGCCGCAGGATCAGGCGATGCTCCAGCACCCCGCGCGCCATGCTGCGAATATCGTCCGGCGTTACGAAATCGCGCCCCTGGATGGCGGCGCGCGCCCGGCTCGCCAGCAACAGCGCCTGGGTAGCGCGCGGACCGGCCCCCACCAGCACGCTCTCGTGCGCGCGCGTTTTGCGGATCACGTCCACCACGTATTTCACCAGATCTTCCTTCATGACGATCTCATTCAGCGCCCCGCGCAACCGGTCCAGCTCGCCCGGTTCCACGCACGCCGTCACCTCGCCGCGCTCCAGCATCGCTTCCGGCGAATCCGTTCCCAGCGTCCGCTGTGCCAGCGCCAGTTCGTCGTCGCGCTCCGGCCAGCTCATGACGATCTTCAACATGAAACGGTCCTTTTGCGCTTCGGGTAGCGGATAGGTGCCTTCAAACTCGATGGGGTTCTGCGTGGCGAACACCGTGAAATCCGGAGACAGCGTGTGCGTATCGCGATCGATGGTCACTACCCGCTCCTGCATCGCCTGCAGCAGGGCCGACTGGGTCTTTGCGGGCGCGCGATTGATTTCGTCGGCCAGCAGAAAGCTGGTGAAGATGGGACCCCGCACCAGCGTGAATTCGTTGTGCCGCATGTCGAACACGTTGGTGCCGGTGATGTCCGCCGGCATCAGGTCCGGCGTGAACTGGATGCGCGCGAACTCGCATCCCAGCGCCCGCGCCAGCGTGCGCGCCAGCAGCGTCTTGGCGATCCCCGGCACGCCTTCAATCAAGGCATGATTGCGCGTGAAGATTACGATCAGCGCTTCGTCCACCGCTTGATCTTGCCCGATGATCACCTTGCGCACTGCGCCGCGAATGCGCTCCAGCACGGAGGTCAGATGTTCCAGATCGCCATTCATGTGTCAATCCCTCTCGGCCAGTATCCGGCTGGCTTTCCGGTATCCTTCATCCGCGCCAATCGCTCCCGCCGCCAGCGCCTTGACGCGGCCGGTCTTCTCGGGAGAACAGGAGCGCGACCGCTCCCACTCAGTTACGCAAACTCCGAACAGCGCGGTTCTCGGTACGTGCCGCCGCAGCAGATGCGCCAGCCCCGAGACCGCGTCCCCCACTGCTTCCCTGGGACCATCGTCGCTTCCGCCGGCAGGCTTTGACGGCAAGAGTGTCGCCGAATTCTTCCAGGCGAACAGTCCGGCCAGCAATAATAATGCTCCCACTACGCCCTGCAATTGATATTTGCGAATCAGCGTGCCCACGGACTGGTTCTCGCTGACCCCGAGATGCGCCTCATCGAACAGGATCAATTTGGAAGGACCCATCAGGGACGCCAGCAATTCCGAATCGCGATCGCGCTCCAGCGCCTCATTGCTGAAGGGATACGAACTGGCCGTGAGAATGATGACGCCCTGGCCGAATTTGCGCTCCCAGCGCGTAGCGCGTTTTCCACCGTCGACGAAATACAGCGCCGTCTGCCTCGGCATGGCGTCTCCAATCCCCTCGGCCTCGGCCGTTTCGCTGGTGACGTAACCGAACGCGACGCCCCAGCGCTTCTCGATGGTGGGCGGCTCCTTCTTGGCTTTGGATGGCTTCGAGCGGCGTACGGGCCGCAGGGCAATCACTACACGCGCGCCCCGCCCCGCGATGTTCTCCAGCTCTTGAAAGTGGTCGTCGGTCTGATGCTCCAGGTCGAAGGGCTCCACACCGAAGAGAAATAAAGTGCAGCTGGTGCATGCGACTCGGTTTAGCGGCCGGAAATTGCGCGTCACGGAAACGCCCGGAAGCAGCGCCAGGCTGTCATGCAGTGCCTTGGCGCCCATGGGATCCGATCGCAGCGACGAGTACGGCGGATAGATGTCGCCCCGCGCAAAGCGCAGTTCGAACAACCGCACCAGCCCGTAAGCAAACCCCACACTGACCGCTACCACCAAAATCCACCTCATATGTACGGCGGACCCCCTGGTCCGCGCGGGGCCCCCTGGCCCCGCAACCTCCCCAAATTTTCCTCTAACTCCCTCAACTCCTCTGGCCCCACCGCATGCTCCCCATACCAGCTCCGTTCAAACACCAGCACGCTTCCCCGAAACGCTCCCAGCAGCCCCGCATTCTCCCGCCCCCGCCTGCGCAGCTCGCGCGCATAATCTTGATTCGTCTTGGTCCGGTCCAGCGAAATCAACCCGCTCGCGCCCAGCGCCGAGAGTCCCGCCAGATAGAGCGCCCGCGCCGCTAGCCGCAGCTCGTTGCGCTCCATGCACGCCCGCGCCAGATCCAGCCAATAATCCGGCGGCTGCTCATCGGCGCGCAAATCCTCGGCCGTCAAATCCACAGCAATCACCGCCGCCGGCGCAGCTTCCACCACGCGCTGCCTGCGCCTCGCCAGCGCGGACCACAACAGCCAGCCCAGAATCCCCGCCGCTACCGCCAGCAGCGCCACCACCAGAACGCGCAGCGTGCTTACCGGCATACCCTCCTGCTCCCGCCCCTGTGCGTCGCGGCGGCGCAGCTTTTCACGCAACCAATGAATCAGATCGTTGAACCATACCCCCACGCGGTGCGCGCCGCTTCCTATGGCCGTCAAAGTGGCTTCCGTCGTTCTCACAAACCAGTTGGATGGAGCCGGCGTCGGCTTGTCCGGTCGCGGAAGCCGCCACGTGAATTCCGGCCCGTGAATCACCTGATCGATAGCGCGATCCAGTTCTACCCGCCTGCCTTCCTGCCCCCACGCCGCGCCCACGGTCGCCAGCATCAGCACCATCAGAGCCGCGGCCAGCGCCCGTCTCAGTTCCGAGCGAAGATCCTCACCGGTTTCGATGGATTCGCCCCGGAAACAGCGCAGAACATACACCGCCTTCATCCAGGGATTTATCAGCGCATACGTCAGGCTCGCGGCCACCGCCAGGAACGTCGTGTTCAGCACTCCCGCCATTCCGCTCCGAGTGAAAGTAGTGTCCATTCCGAACAACGATTTCAGAAGATAGGGCGCCAGCGCCATGGTAATGGCGACGTTCAGAAATACCACCACCGTCACTACCGCGAGCAGCGCCTGCAGAGCCCAGTTCTGCGCCTGCCATAAAGTCGCTTGCCGCCTGGCCCGGCGCGCAGCTGCCGCGAGGCCTTCTTCCCCCGTGAAGTACGACAGGTTCTGGTAGAACGCATACACCCAGGCGAACGGCAGCAGCGCGATGGCGGCCAGCGGCAACAGGACGAATTTCGTGGGCTGTACCGACATCTGCATGCGCCCCGCGCGGCGTGAGACCGCCGAGAACCATCCCTCCAGCGGTTCGCCCGCCAGCTCCGAACGCAACCCGCGCGCGAAAACACTGTGCCAGCTCAGCATCCATAGATACAGCAGCGCCACGCCCAGCGACGTAGCCTCTCGATGCTCGGCCGCGAAGGCGCTCTGGCTGAGATCGGCCCAGAAATATAGAAAGCCCATCACGAACGGCAGCGTGCCGATAACATACGCCGACAGCGCGGACGATGGAGCGCGCCGCAGCAGGTACACGGCCTCCTCACAGGTCTCCACCGCGCTGTAGCGTTTCGTCCCCAGTTCGCGCTCGCTCACTTGGCCTCCCAACCCGCAGCGTCGTGCAGTTCCACTGGAATAGCGGTCAGCCCGCGTCCCATCAAGTAGAACCAGCCCCACGCGATGAGGAGTCCCGCCAGCGGCAGCAGTGCGCTTAACAAGGTTCGCAGCGGTCTCCGGCGCCGGTCAGCCGCTGCCGCCTGCAGCTTCAGGCAGCCCGCGCAGATCACACGGCCCGAGTGCTCGGTGACGCACTCGCGGCAATAATATCGCCGGCAGGCGGGACAGCGCGACACCGCCTCGCGTGCTTCGTGATTGTGGCAGCGATAGTGCAGCGCCATATTTCAGGTCACCAGCGTTAACGGAGGCGGAACGCGCAGGCTCCGGCGGTGCAGCAGAGTGAGTGTTAGTCCGATGGAACCCAGTATTCCGTAAGCAGCCACGCCGCCCCACCGCGCGGCAATGTACGCCGGATGGCGCTCCATGGCTCTCTGATCGGGATGCCGCAGATCTATCGACGCCATCAACATGACTGCCAGTATTGTTCCCATCACAAAGCTGATGGCGATCCAGACCACGCTCGCCATCGCCACCCGCCGGATGGCGCGCGGAAGATTGGTCCGGCGCTGCTTGATGGCCGCCAGGATGACCAGCGCAATGATGCCCAATGCAAGCGCGGAGTCCACCACCGCCAGCGCGGTGGATCGATGGAACGCCTCAAATGCCGAACAAGCCGCCGCCAACAGCATCGTCGCGAACAGCCACACATGCACGCCACCGGCGTAATGCCGCAATGGGATGGCTGGGGCCATCGCCATTTCTTCCCGCGCCGCGCCGCCCGCCTGGGGCAGTTGCGCATCCGCGCTCCAGGCGCCTTGCGCTTCCTCCACCGCGGCCCGCAGCAGCGCGATGGATCGCCGCGCGTATCGCAGCCGTCCCAGAGGCCGTAGCACCTCATTACTCACCGCGGTCCTCAGCGCGCAAATACAATCGGGATAATTCCAGCCCAGCAGCGCGACTGAACCGGTTACGATTCCGCCCATCGCGGCCGCCACCCAGTGCCGCGTATACAACAACACGCCTGCCCACACCGCCAGCAAGCCCGCCAGCGCGTACAAGTATAGTGCCAGACTGTCCTTCTCCACCATCACGATGGCCTGAATATCGCGGAAGTAATAACGCCGGTACTCTTCCGAGAAGAGACTGCGGCGCACGTGCAGCACGTGGTCCGGCCCCAGCCACAGCTTGGACTTCAGCAGCACGCCGGATGCACCCGGCAGCTTCCGGTAGTGGATGCCGTTCATCGGCGGATCACCGCATACGCCAGCAGCCAGCACCAGGCGGCGATCTGCGCTGCCGCCAGCAGCAGCGCCAGCCAGAAGCGTATCTTCGTCCGCGGCAGCAAACTCCCCGGCGCGCGCCAGCGCCGCACCGCGATATATACCGCCATCGGCGCCGTGATCGCAGTGGGAAAAACCAGCAGCGCCGGAGCGATGGCTACCGCCAGCGCCAGGTTATCGTACAAGGGCCGCTTAGTGTCCAGCACAGGCAGACGTCCTTCACGCTGCATCGTGCCCAGACAACCCGGACACCAGTTCCGCGCGCCGAACTCCACCCGGCACAGCGCGCACAAAAATCGGCCGCACTCGTCGCAGGGGATCACGGCGCGCTTGCCTGGATGATAAAAGCACGCCGATTCACCCTCCTCCATCACCGGTTCGCCGCTCTCGGACGCCGGCACTCGCAGCAGCGCCGGAAATACCGTCACGCGCATCGGGCGCAAGCAGGACAAGCAATAGCCCGCCGTGTTATTCCAGAATGTTTCCGGTACCGGCGCCTGGCACTTTGGGCAGGCGAGCGTCGGGACGGCGGAGGGCATGCCTCTATTTCTTGATTACCCGCGTCTCACAGATCCGGTCATGCAGGGATCGCTTCTGGTCGTCGAAGCCCGCCATGATGTAGCCGATATACAACGTAAAGTTGGCGCTGATGTATTTCGCGAAGTGCCGCCCGGTGGCCCGCGCATACGAGATTTTCCCGCCATACGGCGTCACTACATGTATCTGGCAGGCCATCTTGCCGGGCGTGGCCCCGTGGCGTCCGATGAACCAGATTTCATACGCGGCTTGCGCCACGATGCTGCCCAGGATGAACATTCCGTAGATCGCCATGAACTCGGGCATGTGCGCCTGGATCTGTTCCTGATCTTTGAAATCGATGGCAGTCAGTCCCATCATCACTATCGCCACGCCGAAGATCAATACAAACACGAAGCCTAAAATCAAGCCGTCCAGCATCATCGCCAGAAAGCGCAGCCAGAATCCGGCATAGCGCATCGGTGGGGCCACCACGCCTTCCCTCAGCTTCTGTGTGTAGAGCGGCTTGCAGACTCCGCAGACCAATACGCTGCCGAATGCCGCCAGTTCTTCTTGCGGATATGCCTTTCCGCACTCCGAGCAATAAGCGAGGCCGCCCGGTGCCTGCACCATCGGCGGAGGCGCCGCGACGGTCTGGTAAGGCTGCCAGTTCGCGAGCCCCGCGCGCCACACCAGAGTCTCCGGGCGAACTGTTCCCGCAGCCACCAGTTGGGCCAGACCCGCATCGTCTACTGGGCCTGATTGCCGGCCGCCGTCCGCGTAAAACCAGTCCATGGAATTAGCACCTAGTTTAATGCATCGACGGAGCACTCGCTACCGCGTGAATTTTGCGCAGCGTTTCCAGCAGAGCTCCCAGATGGTCCAGCCGCAGTGCATTCGGACCGTCGGACAGCGCGCGCTCCGGCGCTTCGTGCACTTCCAGAAACACGCCGTCCACTCCCGCCGCCACCGCCGCGCGCGCCAGCGGGCCGATAAACTGCGGCTGCCCGCCCGATGCGTTCCCCGCGCCGCCCGGAATCTGGACGCTGTGCGTCGCATCGAAGATCACCGGCCAGCCCCACTCCCGCATCAAAGGCAGGCCGCGCATATCCACCACCAGATTGTTATATCCGAATGACGACCCGCGCTCGGTCAGCAGAATTTTATTATTTCCCGTGGAAGCCACCTTGTCCGCCGCGTGCCGGAAATCCCACGGCGATACGAACTGCCCCTTCTTGATGTTCACCCACTTGCCCGTGCGGCCCGCTTCCAGCAGCAGATCCGTCTGCCGGCACAGGAACGCGGGAATTTGCAGGACATCCACTGCCTCGGCCGCCGGCCCCGCTTGCGACGGATCGTGAATATCGGTCAACACCGGTACTCCCGTCGCCCGCACGCCAGCCAGAATCCGAAGCCCCTCGCGCAGGCCCGGCCCTCGATACGATGCGACGCTGCTTCGATTGGCTTTATCGAACGATGCTTTAAAAATGATCGGTCCAGCGATTTTCGCGATCTCGCGCGCCAGAAAATGCACGTGCTCTTCGCTCTCAATCACGCACGGACCCGCGATCAGCCCCAGCGGCTGCCCGGTTCCCAACGGCGGTAAATCCGGCATCGCCCTACTGCACGTGGGAAAACTGCTCGGAGCGCGTCCGCTCCCCGCGCCCTGGTCGCCTTGCGCGATTGCGGTGCGCCGCGCCCACGAACGCCGCGAACAACGGATGCGGTTCCAGCGGCCGGCTCTTGAACTCGGGATGGAACTGGCACCCCAGGAACCACGGATGTCCCGGCAGCTCGCAAATCTCCACGTACACGCCGTCCGGTGTCTGTCCCGTCAGCTGCAGTCCGCCCTTGTTCAGCGCCTGTTCATACTCGCGATTGAACTCATAGCGATGCCGGTGCCGCTCGCTGATAGGCGACGTTCCGTAGACTTCGCTCGCCAGACTTCCCTCCGTCAGCAAACACGGATACGCGCCCAGACGCATGGTGCCGCCCAGCTCGTCCACGCCTTTCAGCTCCCGCAGCTTGAAGATCACGCGATCCGGAGTCACCGGATCGAACTCCGTCGAATTCGCCAGCTCCAGCCCGCAGACGTTGCGCGCGAACTCGATCACCATCGTCTGCATCCCCAGGCAGATTCCGAAATACGGGACCTTGTTCTCGCGCGCGAAGCGGATGGCGTTCACCATTCCCTCCACCCCGCGCTTCCCGAATCCGCCCGGCACCAGGATGCCGTCGAACTTGCTCAATTCCGCGGCGCACTCCGGCCATTGCAGATTGTCGGATTCAATCCAGTGAATATTCACCTTCAGGCGGTGCCCCAGCGCTCCGTGCAGCAGGGCTTCCTTCAGGCTCTTGTAAGAATCCTCATACTCAACATACTTGCCCACCAGCCCGATGTCTACTTCGTCCTCGGGATTCTGCATGCGCTCCAGCATTCCGGTCCACTTGCTGAGATCGCGCGGGCCCGCCTCCAGTCGCAGCAGCCGCAGCAGGATTTCATCCACGCCCTGCTCGGCGAATACCAGCGGAACTTCGTAAACCGAATGCACATCGCTCGCCGTTACCACCGCCGCCACGTCCACGTCGCAGAACAGCGCGATCTTCTCCTTCATGTCGGCCGGCAGCACGCGTTCACTGCGGCACAGCAGAACATCGGGCTGGATACCGATGGCCCGCAGCTCCTTCACGCTGTGCTGCGTGGGTTTGGTCTTCAGCTCCTGCGCCGCTGCGATCCACGGCACCAGCGTCACATGCACGAAGGCCGTGTTATCGCGGCCCAGCTCATGCCGCAATTGCCGGATCGCCTCCAGGAAGGGCAGCGACTCAATGTCGCCCACCGTTCCGCCGATCTCCACAATCACTACGTCCACGTCCGCGGCCACCTTGCGCGCGGCCGCCTTGATTTCATTCGTCACGTGCGGAATCACTTGCACCGTCTGGCCCAGATAATCCCCGCTGCGCTCCTTGCGAATGATTCGTTCGTAAATCCGCCCCGACGTCACGTTGTTGCTCTGCGTCAGTGGTGCATGTGTGAACCGCTCGTAATGCCCCAGGTCGAGGTCGGTCTCCGCGCCGTCGTCCGTTACATACACTTCACCGTGCTGGAACGGGCTCATGGTCCCAGGATCTACGTTGAGATATGGATCGAATTTCTGCAGCGTCACGCGCAGCCCGCGGCTCTCCAGCAGGCAGCCGATGGATGCCGCGGCGATGCCCTTACCCAGCGACGAGACTACGCCGCCGGTGACGAAGATATATTTGGCCACCGGATCGTCCCCCTTCATTTCATCATCGATGCCTCGAACAACGCCGATACCCGCTCCAGGTCTTCCGGCGTGTCCACACCCAGCGATTCGTATTCCGTCTCGGCGACGCGAATGCGATAGCCATTCTCGATCGCCCGCAGTTGCTCCAGCCGCTCCGCACGCTCCAGCGGACCCACCGGCAGTTCCGGATAGGCCAGTAAGAATTCGCGCCGGTATACGTACAGTCCGATGTGCTTGAAGTGCGTTCCGCCATGCGGAATCGCGCAGCGGGAAAAATAGATCGCGTCGCCTGCCCGGTCCGTCACCACTTTCACCACATTGGGATTGTCCGCTTCAGACGGATCCTCAATCTTCTTCTTAAGCGTCCCCATGTGCAGGTCCGGCTCCTCCACCATGGCCAGCACCGCAAGATCGATCGCCCCCGGATCGATCAACGGCTCGTCGCCCTGAACGTTAACCACCAGCTCAGCGTTCTCCGCCGAAGCCACCTCGGCCGCGCGATCCGTCCCGGACACATGATCCGAGCGGGTCATGCGTACCTGCGCTCCAAATGCGCGCGCCGCGTCACGGATACGCTCATCATCGGTCGCGATCACAATCTTGGTGAGATACCGGGCCTGGCTGGCCCTCTCATAAACGTGCTGAAGGATAGGTTTACCGGCGAGGGAGGCGAGTGCTTTGCCAGGAAATCGTGAGGAGGCGAATCGGGCAGGAATTACGCCCAGGATTCTGGTCGGCACAATCGAGTATAGCATAGCGCCTGACTTCGTTTGGCGCGATTTGTATCACCTTCGCGCCATATGCGTCCAATCTGTGCGTGCCTGCTGAAGAAGTGCTCGAAGTCACTGAAACCACGGAGCTCAAGGAAGCGTCGCGCCGTGAAGGCCGGGCCCGGATCCGCTCCTTCGCCCTCACTGGTCTGCTAATCCTGGGCTGCTTCTACACGCTTTTTTTCGCACGTGACTTTTTCCTCCCGGTAATACTGGCCCTCGTGTTCAACCTGCTGCTCGGCCCGTTGGTGCGAGGTCTAAGCAACTTGCATATTCCCCGCCCCCTGGGCGCCGCGCTGGTGATCCTGGCGTTGTTCGCCGGAATTGGCTTCGTTCTATGGCAGCTCTCCGGACCCATCTCTGACTGGGTGAGCCGGGTTCCGGAAGTGGCCCAAAAACTCCAGGACGGAATGCGGAAATTCAAGAAGCCCGTGGAGCGAGTCAGCCAAGCCACCGAACAGGTGCGCAGCATCGGCGACCCCAGTCCTGGCAGCCAGAAACCGCCTGCCCAGGTCCAGATCGCACAGCCCGGACCTCTGGCGGGACTGTTAACCAAGACCTATAGCTTCATCTTCCTCTTCGTGGAATTTGTCGTGCTGCTCTATTTCCTGCTCGCGTCCGGAGACATGTTCCTCCGCAAACTGATACACGTCCTGCCCCGTCTCGCCGACAAGAAGCGCGCTGTGTCCATCGCCCGGGAGATCGAAGACTCCATTTCCCGATATCTCGTCACCGCCGCCCTGATCGACGCCTGTCTCGGTTCAGCCGGCGCGCTGGTGTTCTGGGCCCTCGGCGTCCCCAATCCGCTCCTCTGGGGCGCGATGGGCGGTGTCCTCAACTTCATTCCCTACCTGGGCGCGCTGATCACCGTCATCGTCGTGGGTGTCGTCTCCGCCGTCACTTTTCCGTCCATGACTCAGGCGCTCTGGCCGCCCCTCGCCTACTTTTGCCTCGCTACCCTGGAGGGCAACTTCATCACTCCCTGGATACTGGGCCGCCGCCTCACCCTCAATCCTGTGGTCATCTTCCTCGCGGTAACATTCTGGGGCTGGATGTGGGGCATCCCCGGCGCGCTGCTCGCCGTCCCCATGCTCGCCATGTTCAAAATCTTCTGCGACCACATCGAGCCCCTGGCCCCCATCGGCGAATTCCTCGGCGCCTAGTTTTTGTGGGGCAGGTTAGCAACCTGAGGGCCGCTTTCCAAGCGGCCCTCTTCGGATTTCACGCCCACGCTACACTCAGCAAATGCCCGCCCCTCGCGAACTCCACCTCGCGATCAACGGCCTCCCCATCACCCTCTGGGAATGGCCCGCCCCCGGCGACCCTATCCTCTTCTGCCACGCCACCGGCTTCCACGCCCGCTGCTGGGACCAAATAATACGCCGCCTGCCCGCCCGCCATTGTTATGCTTTGGATTTTCGCGGCCATGGCCGCAGCGCGAAGCCCGACCCGCCGTATCACTGGCGCAGCTTCGGCGAAGATCTCGCCGACCTCGCCCGCCAGCTCGGCTTGCAACAGGCCATTGGCGTTGGCCACTCCATGGGAGGTCACGCCCTCGCATTGGCCGCCGCGCTGGTTCCCTCCGCCTTCTCGCGCCTGTTGCTGCTTGACCCAGTGATCCGCCCGCCGAACGGCTATCGCGGCGAGTGGAAAGAATCTCATTTCGCTGCCCGCCGCCGAAACCAGTGGTCCTCGCCCGACGAGATGTTTCAGCGCTTCGAGAATCGCCCGCCCTTCGCGTCCTGGGACCGCGCCGTCCTTCGCGATTACTGCGATTACGGCCTGTTGCACGCGCCCGGCGGCGATGGCTTCGTATTGGCCTGCCCTCCAGTGATAGAAGCGTCCATCTACGCCAACAGTTCGTGCCCGGAATCCAACATCTATGCTGAAATTTCGCGCGTCGCTGTGCCGGCTTTAGTGGTCCGGTCCGCGAACCAGTTTCAAAAAGGGACGCCCGACATGAACGCTTCGCCCACTGCTTCCAACCTGGCTTCGTATTTTCAGAACGGAACCGACCTGCATCTGCCGGATCGCTCCCACTTCATCCCCATGGAAGACCCCGCCTGGGTGGCTCGGACGATTTCCTGAGCCGGAAACTATTTCGCCGGCGCCGGCCCGAAATACTGCTCGTTGATCACCACTTGCGTGGCGTTCCGGATCTCGTCCACGGCCTTCTGCGTCAGCTGCGGCTTGATCTGCTGCTCAATCTGCGGTCGCACTTCATCCAGCGTCTTCGACGTGTGCTCTTCCACCTTGATGATGTGATAGCCGAACTGCGTTTTCACCGGCTCGCTGATGTGCCCCGCAGCCTGGCTGAACGCAGCCTGTTCGAACGCCGGCACCATGCGCCCTTTTGTGAAACTGCCCAGCGATCCGCCGTTCGCCCCCGACCCCGAATCGTCCGATTCGGCCTTCGCTACCTTCGCGAAATCCTCGCCTGCCAGCAGCCGCTTGCGGATCTCCTGCGCCTTCGCCAGCGCCTCCGCTTCCGTCAGATCCTTCTGCCCCTCCCTGAGCGGCAATTGCGATCCCTTATAGCGGATCAGAATGTGACTGGCCTTCACTTGCTCATATTCGCCCTTGTGCGCCTCGTACCAGGCTTTCACCGCCGCGTCGTCCGTCTTCATATTCGACTGCAATTGTTTCACCAGCACGTTCGCCAGCACTTGATCCTGTTGCAGCTCCATCATCTGGCGCGCGATCACCGTCTGCTCCAGCTTGCGGCGCCGGGCTTCCCGCGCCAGCGACTTCAAGTTAGCCAGATCGTCGGCCATTTTCCGGATGCCCACCCCCGCCACCGACTTGCGAACCTGCTCCGGCAGCCCTTCCATCAGAGCTTCAAAGTCGGCCTTGGTCATTTTCTCTTCACCCACCACCAGAACCACCGTCTCCGGCGGCAGCGCAGCTGCGGGAGCCGCCGTTACAGCTTGGCCCGCGGGCGCGGGAGCCGACGGTTTCGGAGCCGGCGCGGCCGGTTTCGGAGGTGTCTGCGCGCACAACAGGACGGCCCACGGAGCCGCCAGCATCAGTCTGGATATAACAAGTAATTTCATTTCGGTTTTTTCTCTTCTTGAAGTCGAAGACCAGGATTGGTAATCACCTCCAGGATACCATCTGAACCGCGCGTTTCAGCAAGCGATCCCCGCCCCTACTCCCAGCGCAGCGCGACTATCGGATCGATCCGCGTAGCCCTTCTCGCCGGTATATAACAGGCCGCTATCGCCACTACGAAGACCACTACCAGCGCTCCGGCCAGCACCGGACCATCCACCGGCCCCACCCCGAACATCAGCTTCCCCAGCATTCTTCCCAGTGCGGCTGCGCCGGCGTAGCCTGCCGCGAGTCCGATCGCCGCCACACGCGCTCCATCCGCCAGCACCATCCTCAGGATGCTCCCCGGGGTCGCTCCCACCGCCATCCGCAGGCCAATCTCGCGCGTTCGCTGCGACACTGCCTGCGCCGCCACACCATAAATTCCAATCGCCGCCAACAGCAAGGCAGCCCCCGCGAATGCCGCCAGCACCGTCAGCAGAAAACTCCGCTGCGCCGTCGAGCGGTCCACCAGCTGTTGCATCGCGTACGCGTTGTAAACCGGTAGCTCCGGATTCACGGCATGAATCGCGTCCCCCAATGGCTTAATCATCGTGGCTGGATCCGCCTTCGTCCGCACCACCAGGATCGGCGCAAACAGTGGATTGTAGGCGTACGGCCGGTATATCTCCGGACGCGGCTGTTCATCCAATCCGAAGTGCCGCACATCCCCCACCACGCCCACAATCGTGATCCAGGGCTGTGGACCGCTCCCCAGTTTGATCCGGCTGCCCACCGGGTCCCCATCCCGCCAGTACATCCGCGCCATTGTTTCGTTGATCACCAGTACCGGATCCTGGTGCGATTCATCCCGCTCCTCGATCAGCCTTCCCCGCCGCAGCGGTATCCGCATCGCCGGGAAATAACTCGGCGTGGCCACGCGATACTCTACCTCCGGTTGTTCGCCCGTCGAAAAACTGCGCCCTTCAATGGTCAGCCAGCTCCCGATATTCGAGCCCAGCATCGGCAGCCGGCTCACTGCCCCAACTTCCTCCACTGCCGGATTGGTAAGCAGCTGGTCGCGAATCTCCCGGTAGACAGCAGTTCGCTGCGCCGGAGCGGTCGCGCTGGCCGGAACCTGCGTGGAAAAGGTTACGGCGCGGCCGGCGTCGAAACCCGGGTTGACCTCCCGTAGCCGCAGCAAGCTGTGCATCAGCATTCCCGCGCAAACCAGCAGCACCGTAGCCAGCGAAAGTTGTGCGGCCACCAGCGCCGGCTGAGTGCGCCCGCGACGGTCCGTGCCCCCGCGCCCGGATTCACTCAACGCCGCCGCGATTCCCGATCGCAGGATGCGCCATGCCGGCGGCAGTCCCGCCAGCATCGCGCTCGCCGCGATCGCCGCCACCGCGAATGCCAGGACTCGGTAATCGAACCCCACCTCGCTGCGCCGGACGAATGCCGCGGGGCTGCGGGATAGCAGCAGATCCAGGCCCCAGCGTCCCAGCAAGAGTCCCGTTGCGCCTCCCGCGGCCGCCACCAGCAGCGATTCCGTCAATACTTGTCGCAGCAGCCGCCATCCCGATGCGCCCAGCGCCATCCGTACGCTCATCTCTTTCTGCCGCGCCGCCATGCGCGCCAGCAGCATGTTCGCCACGCTGGCGCAGGCCATCAGCAGCACTATCGCGAGCGCCGCCAGCAGCAGCACCACCGCCGGGCGCAGGGGGCCGGCCACCTGGTCGCGCAGCAACCTCACGCCCGTTGCATAACCGCGGTTTGATTCCGGATGCTCCTCGGCCAGAGCCGACGCGATGCTGCTCACCTCCGATCGCGCCTGTTCCAGAGTCGCGCCCGGCGCCAGGCGCCCTATCAGTTTCAAATACCGCAGATGCCGCGGGCTGGATGCCAGTTGATTCGCGGCCAGCGGCAGCCATATGTCGATTTCGGTTCCTGTTCCGGCCAGCGGCTCGCCCGCATAATGAAATCGACGCGGCAGCACACCCACTACCGTGTACACATTCGAATCCAGCTGCACCCGCTTTCCGATTACGCCCGTATCCGCTCCGAACTCGCGGACCCAGAAGCTGTGACCCAACACCACTACTGGGGCGGGCTTTGCGCGCTGGTCCTCTTCAGGAGAAAACGTGCGGCCCAACACCGGGGATACGCCCAGTAACTGAAAGAATTCAGCCGACACGAACAGGCATTCCAGCCGGTCTGCGCGCCCCGTCCCGGTCATCACCAGATTCCAGATGGGCGAGACTGCGGCTACTCCGGAAAGCGTCTTCGCGCGCTCGCGCAGATCCAGGAAATCGTCCGCCGAGCTCCACGGTTCAATCTCGGCCTGCTTCACCTTGCGCGTCTCCACCACTACCAGCCGGTCCGCGTCCCGGTACGGAACACGCCGGAACTCGATGGCATCCACCGTCGCGAAGATCGCCGTGCTGGCGCCGATTCCGAATGCCACCGTCAGGATGCTTGCCGCGGCAAAGCCGGGGTTCTTCAGAAGTACGCGCGCCGCGTACTTGAGATCGTTCAGTAACCCCGTCCACCACCCGCCTTCGCGTCCCGGCGTCAGGGGCTCCGAGTAAAAACGCTCCGCTGCTTCGATCTCACGCCCCAGCGCCCCCCAGTCGGGAAACTGCTTGGCCGCCCTCTCCAGTGCTTCGGTTTCCTCCGCTCCCGCCGCCAGCGCTGAGCGATAGGTCTCCTCCAGTTGCCCAGCCAGTTCCCGGATTACCTCGGCTTCCCGCTCCGGCCGTATGCGTAGCGATCCCAGGCGTTCCGCGACGTATTGTTTCCAGTCATGCATGGCCGAACCCCGTTACCCGGTTCAACGCCGCGACGAATTCGCGCCAGTTGCGCCGGTGGCTGACCAGCGCTTCGTGTCCCAGCGGTGTCAGCTGGTAGTAGCGCCGCCTGCGTTCGCCCGCTTGCTCCACCCACTTGCCCTCCACCAGCCCCTTGCGCTCCATCCGGTAAAGCATCGGATACAGCGAGGCGACATGAAACTGCAGCTGGCTTTCCGACTGCGATTCGATCAGCTTCGCAATCTCATACCCGTGCCGCGCGCGCTTCTCTATCAGAGCCAGCACCACCATCTCCGCGCTGCCCTTCTGCAGGTTCTGCCGGTCCGTATCAGTTGTTGACATATATGGCTACGCTACATATACCACACTCGATCCTTTAATTACTCTCTTGCTAATAAAATGTTTCTGCCATATCCTATAATAACTAGACTGCTAATTAAAACATCCATGCAACCCACTCAAAACCATAGGCTTGGGAACTACATCACCTCCACCTTTGGTGGCGAATCCGTCCGCTCCTTCGTTCCCCCGCCCCTCCCGCCAGTCCCCGCCGTTCGTCTGGACGGCATGCAAGTGCTGCTGGAGCAGGCCAACCAGGCCCTCGGCCGGCTAGATGGACTTGCCTCCGTGCTCCCCGATCTTTCGCTGTTCATCTACGCTTACGTTCGCAAGGAGGCCGTGCTCTCCTCCCAGATTGAAGGCACCCAGTCCTCGCTTTCCGATCTGGTGCTGTTTGAGAATCACGAGACGCCCGGCGCTCCCCTCGAGGATGCCAAAGAAGTGTCGAACTATGTGGCCGCTCTTTACCACGGCCTGAAGCGCATGCGCGGAGGATTCCCGCTTTCTCTGCGTCTCATTCGCGAGATCCACGGCGTGCTGCTCTCCCACGGCCGCGGCAGCGACAAAGAGCCGGGCGAGTTCCGCCGGAGTCAAAACTGGATCGGCGGCACGCGGCCAGGAAATGCCGCATTCGTCCCTCCGCCGCCGCATCTGGTGACGGAGTGCATGGGCTTGCTTGAGACTTTCCTCCATGCGGAGACGCCCTCGCTCCCCCTGCTAATTCGCGCAGGTCTCACTCACATCCAGTTTGAATCCATCCATCCCTTCCTCGATGGCAACGGCAGGCTGGGACGGCTCCTCATCACGTTCTTGCTCTGCGCGGGAGGGGCCCTGCGCGAACCCATGCTGTACTTGAGCCTGTTCTTCAAGAAGCGGCGCCAGACCTACTACGATCTCTTGACGGAGGTCCGAACCACCGGCAACTGGGAGGCGTGGCTCGAGTTTTTCCTCGCCGGCGTGAAAGAAACCTCCGATCAAGCCGTGATTGCGGCCCGCCGTATCCTCGCGCTTATGGATTCAGACCGTCAGAAGCTGGAGGCGCTGGGCCGGCCATCCGCTTCCGCACTGCGCATTCATCAGTACGCGCAGACCCACCCCATCCTGTCCTTGGTTTCTACCGCGGAGAAAACCGGAATCACTTTCCCCACCGTATCCGCCGCCGTCGGACACATGCAGCGCCTGGGAATCCTCCGCGAAACCACAGGCCGCCAGCGCCACCGCCTCTTCGCGTATAGCGCCTACCTCGACATCCTTAGTGAAGGCACTGAGCCGTTATGAATCCGCTCACCGCACATAGTACCCTCTGCGCGCCTTCACCTCCGCCAGCGGATAACGCTTTCTGGCCAGCTCCGTCAGCGTCACGCCGATCCGCCGGAAGCTGCCTCCCGCTCCCTCGGGCGCACGATAAGACAGGCTGTACCGCCTCCGGATCCGGTCGATTATCTCGGCGAACGACGTCTCCGGATGGTCCGCCTTCACAGCCTCGCCCCCGGTTTCCTCGGCCAGGTGGAAAACGTCGGCCGGCGTAAAGTCCGGATTGCGGTACTCGCCCGGCTTGGGCGGCGATGGCCGGATCGCGCGGCCCACCACAATCGCATTGAGCACGGTGTCGGCCTCATCCAGTGCGCGGACCACCGCCGTATCCGGCGTCATCACGCTGATGCTCAAATTGTCGGTCAGGATCAGGATCGCCCGGCGCCCCTGTTGCGGCGCATTTTTCTGCATGTAGCGCGCTGCCTCGATCACCGCCAGATTGATCAGCGTGCCCGCGCCCACGTCGTGGTTCCGCACCACTGTCGAAATCTGCCGCGCACTCTCCGCCAGGTTGTCACTGAAATCCTGATGGATCTCCGCGCGTTTGCCGAACACCATGATCGCGACCCTATCTCCGGGGCTGAGATATCCCAGCGCTTCGCGCGCGGTTTCGGAAATACGCGGAATCCAGCGCGTCATGCTCCCGCTGATGTCTAGCAGCAGCAGCAGCGATACCGGCTCGGCGTCGTGCCCGAAATAATTGATCTTCTGTTCCACCCCTTGATCGGTCACGGCGAAATCTTCCTGCTTCAGGCCTTCCACCACTTTGTTGTCCTGCAGCACCTGCGCGTCCACCCGCACATCCGCAACGCCCGTGCGAAACGTGGGCGCCGCATCGGACGCTTCGGACTTCGGCGGCGGCTGGTTCTGGCCGCGCAGGTGTACGATGAGAAGCAGCGGGATGAAAAATATCATCGCGGGCACCGCGGGCCACATCGACCACGGCAAGACCGCCCTGGTCCGCGCCCTGACCGGCATCGATACGGACCGCCTCAAAGAAGAAAAACAGCGTGGCATCTCAATTGACCTCGGATTCGCGCATCTCGATCTCGCTCGGGATCTGCGCGTCGGTTTCGTAGACGTACCGGGCCACGAAAGGTTCATTAAAAACATGCTGGCCGGCGTGGGCGGCATAGATCTGGTGCTGTTCGTCATTGCAGCCGACGAATCTATCATGCCGCAGACGCGCGAGCATTTCGATATCTGCCGCCTCCTCGGTATTCGCTCTGGAATCATGGTTCTCACCAAGTCCGACCTCGTCGAGCCCGACCTCCTCGAACTGGTGCGTCTTGAAGTGGACGAATTTGTGCGCGGTTCGTTTCTCGAAAACGCCCCGGTGGTCGCCGTCAGCTCCTTCACCGGCGCGGGACTTCCCGAATTGCGCGAAGAGCTCCGCAAACTCGCGACGGCGATCCCCGAAAAGGACGCCTCGCGTTACTTCCGTCTCCCCATTG
>JALYHQ010000090.1 GCA_030776455.1 Acidobacteriota bacterium
TTCTGAAAGCGCGCCAGGACGTCGACCGTCTGCAGCCGCTGGTCAAGCAAGATGCGGCTTCGCAACAGGACCTGGATAATGCAGTTGCGGCGCTGCAGGCGAACCAGGCGAACGTCACCGCGAAGACCGCGAACGTTCAGCAGAACCGGTTGTCGACACGCGCCCAGATTGACGTCGCGCAGGCTCAAGTGGAATCCAGCCGAGCCGTACTGCGCACAGCGGACTTGAACCTTGAATATGCCACCGTGCGTGCTCCGGTGGGCGGCCGCATCGGCGACAGTCTCATTCAGGTGGGCGGCCTGGTAACCAAGACTTCCCCGCAGCCACTCACCACCATCGTGCCGCTGGATCCAATTTGGGTCCGCTTCAAGGTCAGTGAATCCGCTTACATCGCGTTCACGCGCCGCACGGATCAAGTGCAGGCTCAGCGCGCGCCTTTGCAATTGGTGCTGGCGGACAATTCCGTGCATCCATTTGAAGGCCACATACAGAACACCGTGAACCAGGTGGACGCCAAGACCGGCACCCTGGAGCTGCAGGCGACGTTTCCCAATCCCAGCCGCACCATTTTGCCGGGTCAATTCGGCCGAGTGCGCTTGCGGCAAGACCAGCGCACCAACGTAATCGTGATTCCACAAAAAGCCGTGCAGGAGTTGCAAGGCCTGCAGTCGGTCTTCACCGTGGGACCCGACAACACAGTGCAAGCCCGCAGCGTCGCGACCGGTGACCGGATTGGCGAGCGCTGGATCATCAATCAAGGACTGAGGCCCGGCGACCGGGTGATTGTCGAAGGCGTTCAGAAGGTGCGGCCGGGAGCGACGGTAAATCCGCAGCCGTATCGCCCGCCTCCGGTATTGAACTCCCGGGGAAGGTGACGCATGGCCAAATTCTTTATTGACCGGCCCATCTTCGCGATCGTTATCGCATTGGTCATCGTAATTGTCGGCGCCGTGGCCATACCAACGCTGCCTATCGCCACCTATCCCGAAGTTGTGCCGCCGGTGGTGCAGATCATCGCCAACTATCGCGGCGGCAACTCCCAGGATCTCGAAAAGACCGTAGCGCAGCCGATTGAGCAGCAATTGGTCGGCCTGGATGGGATGCTGTACTTCTTCTCGCGCAGCTCAAACGACGGCACGCTGACCATTGACGTCACGTACCAGCTGGGAACCGACATCGATCTCGCCACGGTCAAGACGCAGAACAAAGTGAATCTCGCGCTGCCAGTGCTTCCTCCGGAAGTGCAGCGGGAAGGCGTCACCGTCAAGAAAGTCTCTTCGGCGTTTCTCATGGCGATCAGCGTGTTCGCCCCGGACGACCGCTACGATTCGTTGTTCTTGAATAACTACACGGTGATCAACCTGGTGGACAAGGTGGGCAGCGTCAAGGGCGTGGGCGACACCCGGCTGGCTTCGCAGCAGAGCTACGGAATGCGCGTCTGGATCAATCCCGACAAAATGGCGAAGCTGGGACTCACGGCGACGGATGTCAACAATTCCATCCAGGCTCAAAACCGCCAGAACCCAGCGGGGGCAATCGGCCAGCCGCCGGCGCCCACTGGCACCGACTTTCAATATCCGGTTAACGCCAGCGGCCGGCTGGTGGATCCGCAGCAATTCGGCGACATTGTCCTGCGAGCGGAATCGGACGGATCGCTGCTGCACGTTAGAGACATTGCGCGCGTGGAACTGGGAGCGCAGGATTATAAGAGCTTCAGCCGCCTGAACGGAAAACCCGCGGCGATTCTGATCGTATATCTGGCGCCCGGCGAGAACGCCGTCCAGACCGGGAATCGGGTGAAAGCTTTTCTTGAAGACGCCAAGAAGAGCTTTCCCACCGGCATCGACTACTTAATCGGGTACGACGCCACCAAGTTTGTCCGCGCGTCTATTCAAGACGTCATCCTCACGTTGTTTATCGCCATCGTGCTGGTGATCGCGGTGGTGTTTATTTTCCTGCAGAACTGGCGCGCTACGCTGATCCCGCTGCTGGCGGTTCCGGTTTCCATCGTCGGCACCTTCGCGCTATTTCCGCTGCTGGGGTTCTCCATAAACATGACCAGCATGTTCGGACTGGTGCTGGCCATCGGTATCGTGGTGGATGACGCGATTGTGGTGGTGGAAGCCGTTCAGTTGAACATTGACCGCGGCATGAACTCGCGCGACGCCACCATTGCCGCACTGCACGAAGTTTCGGGTCCGGTGGTGGCCATTGCCTTCATACTTGGCGCCGTGTTCATCCCGGTGGCGTTCCTGGGCGGCATCAGCGGCCAGATCTATCGCCAGTTCGCGCTTACCATTGCGGCGTCCGTCATGCTTTCGGCCTTCAGCGCGCTCTCGCTCAGCCCCGCTCTCAGCGCTCTCATCCTGCGCCCCAAGGGAACCTCCACGGGCATTCTGGCTCGGGGGTTTGGAGCGTTCAATCGGGGTTTTGATTGGACTACCAACCGCTATCTCTCGGCGGTGCGCGGACTCACGCGCAGGTTCGTATTCGCGCTGGTAGGGCTGGCGGGCGTGATGCTGGTGGCGGGTGGATTGTTTAAGTTCTTACCCGCCGGCTTCTTGCCCGACGAGGATCAAGGCGTGTTCTTTATCGCTGTGCGGCTTCCCGATGGCGCTTCCACCGAGCGGAACCAGCGTGTCACCGCCCAAGTGGAAAAAATTGTTAAGAGCCTGGAGGGCGTCGAGAATGTCACTACGCTCGGAGGTCTGGATATCACCACCCAGACCAGCAATTCCAACGTCTCCACTTTGATCGCGACTCTCAAGCCCTGGGATGAGCGAAAGGCAAAGAATGTGCAGTTGGCGGCCATTCTCGGCCAGGCGCAGAGGCGCTTCGGACAGGTGGAGGATGCCATCGTCTTCGGCTTCGGCCTGCCGCCCATCCTGGGACTCAGCACGGCCGGGGGCTTCGAGTTCATGCTGGAGGATCGCGCCGGCGGTGATGTTAGCTCGCTCGCCGACGCGGCGCAGGTTGTCACCGACGCCGCTCACAAGGCTCCCGAACTGGGCAATGTCATCAGCAGCTTTCGCAACAGCGTTCCCTCATACCGGGTGGATCTGGACACGGATAAAGTTCAAACGCTGGGTATTCCGGTAACGGACGTGTACAACGCGCTGCAGACTTTTCTGGGCGGGCTCTACGTGAATGACTTCAATCGATTCGGCCGCACTTGGAGAGTGTTGATGCAGGCCGAGCCGGAGTACCGCGATCATCCCGACGCCATCGACCGGTTTTACGTACGGACGGCGGCGGGTGACATGGTTCCGCTCAGCACGCTGGTGACGGTAAAGGCGGTGAGCTCACCGGAGGTGATTTACCGTTACAACCGTTTTCGCACAGCCAAGATCATCGGCCAAGGCGCGCCGGGCGTCAGTTCGGGCCAGGCCGCCGCGGCCATGGAGCGCGTTGCGGCCCAGAATCTGCCCACCGGCTTCGGTTATGAATGGACCGCCACCGTGTTCCAGCAAAAGCTGGCGCAGGGTAAGGAAGGCTTCATCTTCGGATTCGCCGCCGTGCTGGTGTTCCTGTTCCTGGCCGCGCTATACGAAAGCTGGGCCATTCCGTTCGCCGTCATCCTGGCCGTTCCGCTGGGATTATTCGGAGCGCTCACGGCGATCTTTCTGCGTTCGTATGCCTACGACATTTATACGCAGATCGGCATTGTCACGCTGATCGGACTCGCGGCCAAGAACGCGATTCTGATCGTGGAGTACGCCAAACTGCGCCGCGAGGAGGGCATGTCCATCTATGACGCGGCGCTGGAAGCCGCGCATCTGAGGCTGCGCCCTATTCTGATGACGTCGTTCGCGTTTATTCTCGGCGTGGTTCCGCTGGTAGTGGCCACGGGCGCCGGCGCGTCCTCTCGCCGTGCGCTGGGCACCACCGTGTTCGGAGGCATGCTGGCCGCCACTTTGCTGGCGGTTTTCCTGGTGCCGGTGTTGTTTGTCGTGATCGAGAGAATTGCGGATCGCAGGCGGGAGGGCGGGGAAGCGCCCGCCCCCGGTATCGCTCCCGGAGAACATGCATGAGGCGCGACTTCGCAGTCGGGCTGGCCGCAGCGTTGCTCACCGGTTGCGCCGTGGGGCCGAACTACAAACGGCCGGCAATTGCCGCGCCCGCCCAATATCGCTTTTCCATCGAGCCCGGAAGCGCCGAATCCATCGCCGATCTGAAATGGTTCAACCTGTTCCAGGACGATGCCCTGACCCAACTGGTGAATGAGGCGCTGCAGAACAACTTCGACATACGAATCGCTGCCGAGCGCGTTCTGGAAGCGCGGGCGTCACTGGGAGTGACGCGTTCGCAACTGTTCCCCACGCTTGGAGCGACAGCGCTCACCGAAGCGTCGCGCACATCGAAGACGGGATCGGTTGCCTTCCTGCCATCCACGGCGAAGACCGAGGTCGCCTACACGCAGGCAGGCTTTTCGCTCAACTGGGAATTGGACGTGTGGGGCCGGATACGGCGGCTGACTGAATCGGCGCGAGCGCAGTACTTCGCCAGCGAAGAAGCTCGCCGTGGAGTGGTCACCACGCTGGTGAGCGACGTCACCACCGAATATTTGAGCCTGCGCGAGCTCGATCAAGAACTGGAGATCGGGCGCAAGACCAAGGACGTCGCGGAGAACAGCCTGCGGATTGTAAACGCGCGGCACAACGGCGGCACCGCGACGGGATTGGATGTGAGCCAAGCCGAGCAGTTTCTTTACACCGCCACCGCGCAGATCGCCGCCAGCGAGCGTTCCATCGGTACCACTGAAAACGCAATCAGCCTGCTGCTGGGACGGACTCCCGGCGAGATTGCGCGCGGCAAGTCGCTGGAGGCTTTCACGCTGCCGCCCCAGGTTCCCGCCGGGCTGCCTTCTTCGCTTCTAGAGCGCCGGCCCGACATACGGCAGGCCGAACAAGTGCTGGTCTCGGCAAACGCGCAAATCGGCGCGGCCAAGGCTCTGTATTTCCCGCAGATCTCGCTCTCCGGATTTCTCGGCGGCCAGAGCCGCGCGCTATCCGATCTGCTCACCGGCCCGGCCCGCTTGCAAGACGTAGCCGGAAACCTCGCCGTGCCCATCTTCAATGTCGGCCGCATCCGTTCTAATGTCCGGCTCACCGAAGCACAGCAGCGGGAGGCCCTGGTCAACTATCAAAAGACGATCCACGGCGCTTTCCGCGAAGTGTCCGACGCGCTGATCGAGTATCGCAAGACCAGCGAGCAACGTTCGCAGCAGGAGCTGCTGGTTAAGGCGCTGGACGATGCCGATCGCCTTTCGCGGCTGCGGTACCGGGGCGGCATCGACAGCTACCTTCAGGTCCTCGACGCCGAGCGTAATCTGTTCCAGGGCCAGCTGCTGCTAACCCAGCTGCGCCGGCAGGAACTGGTCACCATCGTGCAACTCTATCGCGCCCTGGGCGGCGGCTGGCAATAATGTGTTCTCCAGGTTCTTATCCTTTGCAATCATCGCTATTTGCGTGGCGAGCCTGGCATGGTGGTGGCTGGACCCCGCCGGCTTCGCGCAAAACCCGGTCTTCCGGTATTTGAACGGGCTCTCCTCGCGATCTTCGGAGCACTTCCGATAGGCCAGTCACGAGCGGCGCAACTTGAGAAGTTTCCTCGCGACCACCCAGCGATGCACCTCCGACGGGCCCTCATAGATCCGCATATTACGAATGGTGGCGGCCATCAATTGCAGCGGCATCTCCTTGGTCATGCCCATCGCGCCGAAGCATTGCATCGCGTGATCGAGTATTTCCCAGGCCATTTCGGTGGCGAACACCTTGAGCATGGACAACTCGGTCCGTGCGTCGCGTCCGCGATCGATCTTCCACGCCGCATCGTAGACCATCAAGCGGCAGGCATGAATCCTGGTGGCGGCGTCGGCCACCCACCACTGCACAGTCTGGCGCTCGGCCAGCGGCGCTCCGAAGGTGACGCGCTGCGGTGCGTACTCGCACATCATGTCCAGCGCGCGCTGGGCCATTCCAATGCACGTGCACGCCATTTCGAGCCGCCGTGTGGACAGCCGGATTTGCATGGGAGCGAAGCCGTCGCCTTCTTTCCCGAGCAGCCTCGACTCCGGCACGCGGCAATCCTCCAGCGCCACTTCGTAAGTGAAATGGCCGCCGATCATCGGAATCCTCCGCAGGACGTTGAATCCGGGCGTACCCCGGTCCACCAGAAAAGCCGAAATTCCGTTGGCGGTGACCGCCATCAAGATGGTGAAGTCGGCGCCGGCCGCGCGGCTGATCCAGATCTTGCGTCCATTGATCACCCAATCTGCGCCATCCTTCACGGCGCGAGTGGCCATGGACGCGGGATCGGCGCCGGCGCCCGGCTCGGAGATCCCCATGGCTGAGGTGGTCTCTCCGCGCGCGTAAGGTGCGAGGTAGCGCTCGCGCTGTTCCGCGTTCACCGTCACCAACAACATGCGGAGATTGGGCGAGTCCGGCGGAAACACGTATGGAGTGACAGTCTTGCCCAACTCTTCGTAGACTCCGATCATGGCTTCCGAGGGCAGATTGGATCCGCCGAACTCTTCCGGAGCATCGAGTCCCCAAAGTCCGAGCTCGCGGGACTTCCGATCAATCGGCGCCCGTTCGGCGGGGGTCAGGTGGACGCCTTGTCCCGCGGCTTCGCGGTCGAGAACGGCGCGTTCCAGCGGCAGCAGCTCCTCGCGCACGAAGCGCGCGACAAGATCCTTGAGCATGCGGTGCTCGTCAGAGAGCGCGAAGTCCATGAGCACCTATTCTGACATGAGTCATCTCGCGTTCCGCGGTAGCATATGCTTTAGCTTGTGCCCGCCGCCGGTCCACTCTCAGGAATCCGCGTCATCGATTTCGGCCGCTTCATCGCTGGTCCGTACTGCGCGATGCTGCTGGCCGACATGGGAGCCGACGTCATCCGCGTGGATCGCCGCAAAGGCAGCGAAGATCGCTACACCGCTCCCGTCACAGACGGCGGTGAGGGCGCCGGGTTTCTTTCCTTGAATCGTAATAAGCGGAGCTTGACGCTGGATACATCCAAACCCGGTGCCGCCGAGATTATTCGAAGACTGGCAAAGAACGCCGATGTCGTAGTAGCCAACCTTCCCATCGCCGTCTTGCGAAAGCTGGGACTCGATTACGACACCCTGCGCGCCATCCAGCCTGGCATTATCCTGGCGCGGATCTCCGCCTTTGGACCCGACGGTCCATACGCCGGCCGCCTGGGATTCGACGCGGTGGCGCAGGCGATGTCCGGGGCCATGAGCCTTACCGGATTTCCAGAAGCGCCGGTGCGTTCGGTGGTGTCGTTTGAAGACTACGGCACGGCGCTGCACACCGCCTTCGGAGTTATGGTGGCGCTCTATCATCGAGCGCGAACCGGGGAAGGACAGGTGGTGGACGGATCGCTGTTAGCCACCGGCATCACCTTCATGCAGGGGCTGCTGGCCGAAAGATCCGTGATTGGAGCTGTCCGGCAGCGGCGAGGCAACGCGGGCCTGCATGCGGGACCCGTGGATACTTACCGCACGCGGGACGGCTGGATCATGGTGCAGACCATCGGCTCGGACATGTTCGCGCGCTGGGCGCGGCTGGTGGGGCGCGAGGACTTGATCGAAGATCCGGGGTTTGCGGACGACCTTCTGCGGGCCGGACAATACGAGATCATCCGGGACGCGATGAACGTCTGGGTAGCGACGCGGACCAGCGCGGAGGCGGTGTCGGAATTGCAGGCAGCGCGAGTCCCCGCCGGCCCGGTGCTCGAGCTGGACGAGGTTCTGGAAGATCCGCAAGTGAAGGCGCGCGAGTTGTTGCGGTATGTCGATTATCCCGGCGCGCCGAAGCCGGTCCCGCTGGCGAATCCGGCGGTTCGGTTGTCGGCTACGCCGGCGGGAATACGACGGCGCGCGCCGAAGCTGGGGGAGCATACGGACGAAGTGCTGCGGGAGTTGGGGTATTCGGATGACGAGATCGCGGTGTTGCGAGAGAACGGAGCCGTGTAGGGCGGGCCCCCTGGGCCGCAGCTTCTGGCTTAACGTTATTGAC
>JALYHQ010000091.1 GCA_030776455.1 Acidobacteriota bacterium
TGTAAAGCTGCGCGCCCTTATCGTGCAGGATGGCGGCGATCTTGTTGATGTCCTGTTCGAACACGCCCAGCGTATTCGGATTGGTAATCATCAACGCGGCTACGTCCTCGGTCACGTAACGGGCCAGCGCCTCTACGTCCACCATGCCGCGCTCGTTGGATTTGATGTTCTCCACCGTGTAGCCCACCATCATGGCGGTGGCCGGATTGGTGCCGTGCGCGGAATCGGGAATCAGAACTTTCTTGCGGGCATTGCCGCGCGATTCGAGCAGCGCGCGCACCAGCAGGATGCCGGTGAATTCCCCATGCGCCCCGGCGGCCGGCTGCAGCGTCACCGCGTCCATCCCGGTGATTTCGCCCAGCGAGGACTCCAGCGTATCCATGATTTGCATGGCGCCCTGGGACAGCGATTCCGGCTGATACGGGTGAGCCCACGCGAGCCCTTCGATGCGCGCCACCAGCTCATTCACGCGCGGGTTGTACTTCATGGTGCAGGAGCCCAGCGGATAGAGGCCCAGGTCAATCGCGAAGTTGTAGGTGGACAGGCGGGTGAAGTGACGGATAGCGTCCACCTCGCTCACTTCGGGGAAGTCGGCTATTTCAGCGCGAGTGTTGCCCGCGCCCAGCGCTTGAGCCGCATCCACGGCGGGAACGTCGAGATTGGGGAGCTGGTAACCGCGTTTGCCGGGCGAGCTGTGCTCGAAGATCAGAGGTTCGTTCTGGGTGATGTGCGGCCGGGTCTTTTTGATCATGCGAGCACTTCCGCCACGGCGTCCATCTGCGCGCGGCCGGTCATTTCGGTGGCGCACCACAGCATCGCATGCTCGAGTTCCGGATAGAACCGCCCCAGCGGCAGGCCGCCAATGATTTTCTTATGAAGCAGTTTTTGGTTGATCTCGTCGGGTCCGGCGCCGTTGGTAGCTGCGACGAATTCATTGAAGAACGGCCCGGAGAAGCGGCGGGGCAGCTTGCTTGCGAGGTAATGCGCTTTGGACAAGTTCTGTTCAGCGAGCTCGCGCAGCCCCTGTTTGCCGTAAATGGTCATAAAGACTGTGCCCATGAGGGCGATCAACGCCTGATTGGTGCAGATGTTGGAGGTCGCCTTCTCGCGGCGAATATGCTGTTCGCGAGTGGCCAGAGTGAGGCAGAACGCGCGATTGCCGTGGCTGTCCTTGGTTTCACCCACGATGCGGCCCGGCATCTGGCGGATGAATTTCTCCTTGGCGGCGATGACACCGGCGTACGGACCGCCGTAGCTGGGTGAGATCGCGAAGGACTGCAGCTCGCCCGCGACGATATCGGCGTCGCGGGGCGGCTCAAGCAGGCCGAGAGAAACCGCTTCGGTGAAAACGAACACCAGCAGCGCGCCGTGCTTGTGGGCGATCTCGGCCGCGCGCCGCGTATTCTCCACCACGCCGAAGAAATTGGGCGATTGAATGATCACTGCGGCCGTGTCGCGGTCCATCTTGGATTCCAGGTCGTCCAGATCCACCGTGCCGGTGTCGCGATCGTATCCGAATTCCACTACCGGCATACCCTGGTGCTGCGCATACGTGGTGAGCACTTCGCGATATTCGGGATGCACGCCGCGGGCGATTACGATTCGGTCGCGATTGGTGAGCCGCATCGCCATCATGGCCGCTTCGGGCACCGCCGACGAGCCGTCATACATGGACGCGTTGGCCACATCCATGCCGGTGAGCTGACAGATCATGGTCTGAAATTCGAAGATGGTGATCAGCGTGCCTTGCGAGATTTCGGCCTGATACGGTGTGTAGGAAGTAAGGAACTCGCCGCGCGAGACCACTGTATCCACCAGCACCGGACGGTAGTGATTGTAGACACCCGCCCCCAGAAAGCTGGTATAGCCGTTCGCGTTCTCGCCGGCGCGGGCGCGGAAATAATCGATGATCTCGTATTCGGATTTGCCCGGATCGAGAGCGAGCGGGCGCTGCAGCCGTACTTCCGGCGGCAAATAGGAGAACAGGTCTTCGAGTGATCCGGCGCCGATGGTGGACAGCATCTCGCGGCGCTCGAGGTCTGACTTCGGGAGATAACGCAATTCGGTGTGTGTGCAGAAAGCGGGTTAGTGCCCGGATTCTTCTCCTGCGTACTTTTGATAATCCTCGGCGGAGAGCAGCGACTTTGTTTCGCCGGGGTTGGACAACTTCATTTTAGCAATCCAGCCCTCTCCGTAGGGATCCTCGTTGACCTTTTCCGGATTCGTCTGGAGTATCGGGTTGACTTCCGATACTTCGCCGGAGACGGGCGAGAACATCTCAGAGACCGCTTTCACCGATTCTATGGATCCGATCACAGCGCCCTGTTCGATGGCCGAGCCGATCTTGGGCGTTTCGACGAACACAATATCGCCGAGCTCCTGCTGGGCGTGGTCGGTGATACCGATAGTTCCGGTGTCTCCCTCCACGCGGACCCATTCGTGCTGTTTGGTGTAGAAGAGATTGGGTGGGTTCATGAATTATTTGGCCCTCTTGTAGAATGGCGTAGCCACCGTGACGGCGTCCACCGGCTGGTTGCGGACAATAATCTGGATGCGCTCGCCCGGCTTGGCGCGATCCACCGGCAAGTAGCACAGCCCGATATTCTTGTTGAGCGTGGGCGACGGACCGCCGCTGGTTACCCAGCCGCTGGGAACGCCATCCAGATGCACTTCGTAGCCGTCGCGGCCGATGCCGCGGCCGCACATCTCGAAACCGATCAGCTTGCGCGTGACGCCCTGCTCTTTTTGTTTCGCCAGGGCGGCGCGGCCCACGAAGTCGCCCTTGCCGAGCTTGACGATCCATGCCAGGTCGGCTTCATAAGGCGAGATGGACGCGTGGATCTCGTGGCCGTAGAGCGCCATCTTGGCTTCCAGACGCAGCGTATTGCGCGCGCCCAGGCCGCAGGGTTTGATACCGAACTCCTGACCAGCGTCCAGAATGCGATCCCAGATGCGTTCGGCCTGATCGGGCGAAACGTAAATTTCGAAGCCGTCCTCGCCGGTATAGCCGGTTCGCGCAATGCGCGCCCATTCGCCGCAGACTTCGCCATCGGTGAAGTGGTAATACTTGATGGCGGCGAGATTCGCGGCGGTCAGTTTCTGAAGCGTGGGCAGAGCCTTCGGACCTTGGATGGCTATCTGCGCGTAGCGCTCACTGGCGAAATCCACTTTGCAGTGAAAGCGGTTGTGCGCGTCGATGTGCTCGTAATCCTTGTCCTGATTGGAGGCGTTGACGCACAGGAAGTACTGGTCATCGTCCACTTTGTGGACCAGGATGTCATCGACGAAGCCGCCGTGCTCGTAGAGCAGGCCGGAGTACTGCGCTTGTCCGGCGGTGAGGCTGGAGGCGGCGTTGGTGGTCACCGATTCCACCAGCGTGAGCGCTTCCGGGCCGTGCACTTCGATCTCGCCCATATGGCTGACATCGAAGAGACCCACTGCAGTGCGCACCGCGTGATGCTCGTCGAGGATGCCCGAATACTGCACGGGCATGTTCCATCCCCCGAAGTCGATCATCTTGCCGCCGAGCCGGCGATGCGCCGCGTTGAGCGGCGTGGTTTTGAGGTCGGCGGAGGGTGCTGTCATGCGGAAGCTTCATTTTAGCAGGCGTGAAGAATATTTCGGATTTGAGGGCGGAGCCGGGGGGCTCCGCGCGGGCCGGGGGGCCCGCCCCACAAAGCTATCGGGTGTACCAGGTGTAGGTGTGGGTTAGGCCTTCGCGCAATGGGATTTTTGCTTTCCATCCAAGGGTGGTGAGGCGGCTGACGTCGAGCAGCTTTCGGGGGGTGCCGTCGGGTTTTGAGGGGTCGAAAACAATTTTTCCCTGGTAGCCTGTCACTTCGGCAACCATGCGCGCGAGTTCTCCGATTTCGTGATCCTGGCCGGTACCCACGTTGACGATGCCGGGGTCCTCATATTCTTGCATCAGGAATACGGCGGCATCCGCCAGATCGTCCACATGTAAGAATTCGCGGCGCGGTTTGCCGGATCCCCACACCACCACTTCTTGCGCTCCAGACTGCTTGGCCTCGTGAAATTTTCGGATCAGCGCGGGCAAGACGTGCGAAGTTTCGAGGTCAAAATTGTCTCCGGGGCCGTAGAGGTTGGTCGGCATCAGCGAGATTGCGCGAAACCCATACTGGGTTCGATAAGCTTGCGCCATTTTGAGCCCGGCGATCTTGGCGATGGCGTACGGTTCGTTAGTAGGCTCCAGTTCGCCGGTGAGCAGATCCTTTTCTTGAATCGGCTGGGGCGCCAGTTTCGGATAAATGCAGGAGGAGCCGAGGAATTCAAGTTTCTGCACGCCGTTCCGGTAGCTGGCATCAATCACGTTCAACTCGATGGCGAGGTTGTCGAAAATAAACTCGGCCGGCCAGGTCTGGTTCGCCAGGATTCCGCCGACGCGAGCGGCGGCGAGAAATACGTACTCGGGCTGCTCTTCCCGGAAGAAGCGGTCCACTTGCGCGCGATCGCGCAGATCGAGTTCCTTGCGGCCGCGCTGGATCAAATTGGAGTAGCCCTGCGATTGAAGCCGCCGGCTGATGGCCGAACCAACCAGACCTCGATGGCCCGCGACAAAAATCTTGCTATCGCGCCGCATTCGGCTAGCGCTGCGCGGCGCCGCGCAAGACCAGTTTGTGTCCGGCGAGCGCGAGCGTCTGCTCCTGGCGGGCCAGTTCTAGATCGTGCTCCATCATGATGCGGACCAGCTCTTCGAAGCTGACGCGAGGCGTCCAACCGAGCACGGAGCGCGCCTTGGAAGCGTCTCCGCAAAGCGAATCGACTTCAGCGGGGCGTAGATAGCGAGGGTCGGTGACCAGGTGGCGCGACCAATCGACGCCACAGCATTCGGCGGCACGATCCAGAAATTCTCGGACGGAGTGAGATTCGCCAGTCGCGATGACGAAATCGTCCGCCGCGAGCTGCTGCAGCATCAACCACATGGCTTCCACATAGTCGCGCGCATAGCCCCAATCGCGGACCGAATCCAGGTTGCCCAGAAAGAGCTTGTCCTGCAGGCCGTAGCGGATGCGGGCGAGAGCGCGGGTGATCTTGCGCGTTACAAAGGTTTCGCCGCGGCGCTCGGATTCGTGATTGAAGAGAATTCCGTTGCTAATAAAAAGCCCGTAGGATTCGCGATAGTTCACCGCGTACCAATGCGCCGCCACTTTACTCGCGCCATAAGGGCTGCGCGGATAAAAAGGCGTGAATTCATTCTGCGGAGGCGGCGATTTGCCGAACATTTCCGACGACCCGGCCTGATAGAGCCGCAGTTCGCGGCCCGAGTGCACCGAGTAATCCCGCACGGCTTCCAGCAGGCGCAGAGTGCCGGTGGCGACGATGTCGGCCGTATACTCGGGCTGATCGAAACTGACTCGCACGTGCGATTGCGCCGCCAGGTTATAGACTTCCGAAGGCCCAATCTCCTCGAGCAGATTGCGCAGCGGCGCGCTGCCCGCCATATCGCCATAATGAAGCCGCAATGCGGAACCGGGTTCGTGCGGATCGGCGTAAATATGATCCAGCCGTTCGGTATTGAAGCTGGACGCGCGGCGCACCATGCCGTGGACTTCATATCCCTTGCCGATCAGAAATTCGGCCAGGAAAGAGCCATCCTGACCGGTAATTCCAAGGATGAGAGCTTTCTTCATGATTCGGGCGCACCCCCACGATAGCACGGCCCGCGTGGACATGACGTCTTCCTACACTCGCAACAATAACCCGCTTGCGGGCACGCCTGTAAGGCGGGAGAGAGCGTAGGCGTACCAGCGCAACTGGCGCTCATAGCCCGTTTGAGCCGCGGCCAGCCACGCGTCGGTTTTGAAATCGACCACGGTCCAGGCGCCGTCCTCGAGGAACGCGAGATCGGCGACGCCTTCGAGCAGCACATCATCTTCGACGCGCGCGGACAGCGGGAGTTCCCGATGAAGCCGCGACGCGCGGCGAGCCCGGTCGAACACGGGATGGGCCAAGGCCGCGGTGACCGCATGCGAAGCCGATGCGGTTTCGTCCGGTCCGGCGCGCAATAAACGGCCGTGCAAGCGGGCCAGGGCCGCGATCCGCCCGGGAGCGGCCGCGTCGAACCCCGCATCGCGCAGAATCGCATGCACCAGAACGCCGAACAATCTGCCCGCCGGGCGTCCCTCGGCTCGCGTAACGGATTCCACGCGAATCTCGACGTTGAACGGCGGGGGTTCGGACGTATCGCTCGGCGTCAGGATTCGAAGACGAGGACGCGCGCCGGTCACCAGCGTGCGGTCGCGATCCGTTCCCCACACCCGATAACGGCGCACGCTTTCAGCGGCAAGCTCGGCGGGTTCGGCGGCGAGGATGTCCTCTTGGTGCAGCCCGAAATTCTCGGTAACACTGAGCCGCAAGGATGCAGGATCCCACCAGACCACTCCGTGTCCGCCGGCGCGCGCGCGTTGCAGCCCGGGCTTCACTGAGACGTCCTCACTGTGAGTTGAATACTCCGTGGGGCGGTCCAGGACGGTGGCGTCACCGCGAAACGGCGGGCAACCGGGGGCCTTCGCCGCGTTCCGGCAGTCGCGCGGCACTGGGTAGACGGCCTTGTTGAGCGGCGCCAGCCAGCCATCGCGTTCCTCATCGCCAACCACCGGAACCACAATGAGATCGCGGGCTCGCGTAGCCGCCACGTATGCCACGCGCACTCCCTCGGCCTTCTCGCGCTCGCGTTCTTGCGCTTCATGGTCCAACAATTCCCACGGAGCGCAACGCAGCAGCCGGGTGGCGCATAAATCTCGATCGGTGTCCAGATAACGATCGGCTTCGGCTGGAGCGAGGTTGGCGGTCATATCCGCCAAAATCACCACGGGAAATTCCAGACCCTTGGCAGTGTGAACGGTCATCAGGCGCACGCCGTCGGATGCTTCTTCGAGAACGGGCGCCTCAGCGGAATCCGAGCGATCGGCCTGCCGCGCCAGCTCTTCGACGAATCCGCGGAAAGAAATGCCGCCGCCGGTTTCGAAGGCGCGCGCGAGATCGCACACGCGGTACACATTGGCCAGCACCTGCGCGCCGGCTGGACGCAGGGCGAACCCGGCATGAGCGCGCGCGGATTCGAGCAGCAGATTCACAGTCTCAGCCATCGGCCGCCGGTTCCGCGACCGGTGCAGATCGCGCAACACCGCGAGCCCTTCAGCCACGGGCTGCAACTCCCGATCAAGCGAGTCCGGCAACGCGCGGAACGGATGCAGCGGTCCCACCGCGTGCCGGAAGCGCAGCAGGACATCGTCCGGAATGGCGAACAAGGTTCCTTTCAAGGTGGCGAATACCGACAGCTCGTCCTCGGGCCACTCGATGGCGGTCAGCGCCGCGCGCAGAGTTTCCACTTCCTCGCGCCGGTGAAACGATCGAGATCCCACCAACAGGTGCGGGATGCCGCGCGCCTCCAGAGCCCGCACGTATCCGCGCGTCACATCAGTGCCCCAGTTGGTGAATCGCCGGAACAGAATGCAGATGTGGCGGGCCTCCAACCGTATCCGTTCTTCGCCGTGTTCGGGATCGCGAATGGTCCAGCCGCTGTGCTTCACCATCCATTCAACGAAGGCCGCCGTGGCGTCCGGCAAGCACTTGTCGATGCTCGCCTTGGCGACCCGGCGTGATCCGTAGGGCCGCGGCGCGGGCAGCGCGATCACGGCGGGCTGGGCGTCATAAGCGGGCGCATGTTCCTCCAGCGGCGAATAACGCGATTGCGCGGAAGCGGCGTCGCCGGTCATCTCCGGTTCGAACGCCGCGTTAACGAACTCCTGAATTGGCCGGACTGAGCGGTAGCTGGTAGTCAGGGTGACGCGGGCTACGCCGCGCGATTCGAGCGCCTCGGAAATCTTCTGATACAGCGCGACATCGGCGCGCCGGAACTTGTAGATGGACTGCTTCGGATCGCCCACCACGAACAGCTTGCCCGGCGCAGGGCGCACTCTGGTCCAATCAGTTTCCGCCGGATCGTCAGCGGCGAGCAGCACCAGGATTTCGGCTTGCAGAGGATCGGTATCTTGAAATTCATCGATGAAGGTCCGCTGGAAGCGCTGCTGCAGCCAGGCGCGCACTTCGCCGTTGCCGCGCACGAGGTCACGGACCATCAGGAGCAGATCCAGAAAATCCAGCTTGCCGGCCTGAGCCTTCAGACCCATGTAGCGCTCGATGAGATCGCTCATTTCGCCGCGCAGTTCCGCCGCGAGGTCGGCGCCCGCGCACTGACGGAATAGGTCCAGGCTGTGGAGCAGCGATTCGCGCGCCTCCAGAACCGACTCCCGCGTGAAGCCCTCCGCGAAGATGCCCGATCCCTTGTGCGTGTCCTTTTTAAGATCGCGCTCCAGCTTGAGCAGCAGCGCTTCCAGCGTGTCGTAATCGCGCGTTTTCGCTCGCGCAATGCGCTCGGTCATGTCGATTACCGGACGCAGAGCAGTGGCCAACGCATCGTTTCTCCGCCGCGCTTTCCGGGCGAGACCAGCCAGTTCCAGCGCGCGCTCGGCCAAAGCCTCCAGAAATACTTCGCGCTCGAACGGCTTGCGCTCCCAGGCCGCTGGAAAATCTCGCCACTCGAGGAGCTTGCGGCCCGCGTACTTCAGCTGATCCATGGGCGCGCCGGTCTCCCAGCCCTCGGGCCAGCTCAAGCGCGCCAGGGCGCGCCGCAAGCCCGGACTCGGCGCGTCCAATCGGGCTTGAAACCACCTATCGAAAGCGCGATCGAACAGGCGCGCCGATTCGAGCTCGGTCAGCTCGCCAAACTCGGGATCCACGCACGCCTCGACGGGACGCTCACGCAGGATTTGCGCGCAGAAGCTGTGGATGGTCCCGATGGCGGCTTCCTCCAGATGCGCGAGCGCGTGCTCCAGGTGATCGCGTTCGGCATCGACAGCCGTCTCGCGCGCCTCGTCGAGGCCCTGCCGCAACCGGATCTTCAATTCGCCCGCGGCCTTGTGGGTAAAAGTGACTGCGACGATCTGTTGGACGCGTGTTCCGGCCGCCAGTACATTGACGATCCGCCGCACCAACTCGCTGGTCTTACCGGTACCGGCGGAGGCCTCGACGATGAGGCTCTCATTCAGCGATGTGCGAATCCTGCGGCGCTCGGCAGCATCTGGAATTTCGATACGCGGCGTCACGGAATCAACCTCAGCTCTTCCAGCAACTCGAGTTCGGCGTCGCTCTTGCGCGAGGTTCGCAGCTCTTCATAGGGCCCGCAGATCACGCGATAGTCGCACAGAGTGCAGGCCTTTGCCTGGGGCGCGGACGGCAAGAATCCGCGTTCCAGAGCGTCATCGATAATTTCGAACACGCGCGCCACTCGCTGGCGGCCCTCGCTGGTCACGGGAATTTCCACCAACTGATAATTGCCGCGCTGCGTGCAATAGGACAAACGCGAAGACTCCGTTGCGGCATCCAGCAGACGTTCGGCGGCCATTGCGTATACCAGCGGTTGCAGCGTGCCGCCGCCACCCACGAATCGCGGTATACGCTCCGGCGCGCGGCCAGTCTTGTGATCCGTGATCCGCAGTGTCCCGCGGCTGGCGTGCTTCTCGATGAGATCGATCGCGCCGCGTAATCGAACCCCGCTGGCGAGAACAGCTTCGGCATCCGTGCTGGCCGGGTCGCGTCGCGTGCCGCGGCGCAGACCGAAGCTGAACTCGAAGTGCGCCGGAAGCCATTCGGTCTCGGTGGAAAACATGTGCTGGATCCAGCCGCGCAGGTCCGTGCGCAGGTCTTCCACTTCACTGCGCCAGACACGCTGGATGGCTGGAGCGAGTTGATCCTCGAACTCGTCGGCCACGCGGTCCAGCGTAACGTCAGCCACCTTCAGAACTTTGGGGAGCATTCCGGCCTGCACCGGCAGCAGTTCTTTCGATTTCAATTCCACAAGGAGCTCGAACTGGACCTGATGAAAGAGCGCGCCGCGCGTCAGCGGATCCATCTGCTCGAGCGCCGCGACCTCTTCGCGCGGCCGCAGTTGATGCACCGCATGCAGTAGAAACCGGTACGGGCACGCGGCGAATTGTTGCAGCGATGAAGGCGACCAGGAACGTTGCGAAAGCCGGTGCGCGCTTAGAGCCGCCAGCGCGGGCGCAGACGGATTCAGCAGGCCGTCCGCGCCCGACCAGGATTTTCTCCAGCGCATATACCTCGTTCGCAGAGAACGTGCGACGTGCGCGCTGGCGTCGATCAGATAGCGTCCAGCTGCGCGCCCTTCCCCCTTCGGAAGCATCAATGCCGGACCTAGCGCGGCCAGATCGTACTCCGCATCGTCGATCGCTTCTTTCGGATCTTGAGGACCCGGCCAGTCCAGCCGCGAGGGCGCTCCCTCGGCCGCGGCTTTCTCAAATTCACGGAGCCGGGGCAAGCGGCCGTGCGCCGCGCGCAAAATCTCCAGCGCATAGAACGACGGCACGCGCGGCCGCGATTGCGCCATGTCCATGCGTGGATACGAAAAGACGAGGCGCTCCTCCGCCGCCGCAAGGGCGATGCGCAGCAGCATGCGCTCCGCGTGCACGCGATCGTCCTGCACCACTAGGCCGTCCAACTGACTCCGCCACGCGTCCAACAGAAGCGGATCCTCGAGTGATTTGCAGGGAAACAGTCCTTCAGCGAGACCGGGCAGGAACGCCACTCTGAAAGTCCGTCCACGGGCCTCTTCGACGGAGGCCACGAACACGCTGCCGTATCGCCGGGGAGGCGGTTCGCGCTGCAGGAACCGCAGGCGCTCGCCCAGCACCGCGGTCACTTCGCCCAGTTCCACGGGGCCCACGTCTTCCATCACTTGCAGCTCGTCCAGGACCAGCAGCACGGATTCCGGACGCCGCAGCGCCGCGCGCGCCAGAGCCGAAAGGCGCTCAATCCAGACGCCCCACAGCGCGCGTTGCGGCAGTTCGTCAAGAATGTCCACCAGGGGAAGCGCGAAACGCTCCAAATGCTTCAGGCGCGTAAGCTGGCGTTGCAGGCGCAAACGCTCGCCTTCGTCGGCTTCACGCAGCGTACCAATTTGCACCTTCAATTCGTTTTCCAGCCCGCGCAATCTTCTGCGCCAGCGGTCGCGCCCGCCGATCACGGCGGCGTCCACCAGCAGCTTCTCCCACCCTATCGGCGATTGTAGTGAACCTCCGATCACAGGCGCATCGGCGTCCTCCGGCTCGGATTCGTGCTGCTCGAGAGCCGGCGCGGCCGCGGTTGAACTTCCATAAAACGCGGCCAGCACTTCATCCTCGGGGGGCGCGGGGTCCTCCGGTGTCGCGATGCGGCCGATGGGGGGCGATTCGCCGAGTGAGAGATATTCCGCGAAGCGGCTGGCCGAGCAGCGCTCGGCCGCGCATTCGAGAAGCGCCAGGAAAGCCCGGCCCGTGGGATCGGGACGCGCTACACCGCGGCTGAACCACGCCGGAATTCCCGCTCGCCGGAGTGCTTCCTCCACCAGCGGCTGATAGCGCACCGGACTACGCAGCAGAATTGCGCAATCGTCGAATACAATTCCTTCGCGTGCCAGCTGGAGAATTCTGCGGGCGATCTCGACGCACTCCAGTCCCTCGCCGGCCGCGGAAAAGCAATCCAGGCTGGCGTCTTGCGCGGGGTCGCGTGTCGCGCTGGTCGAAAACAAACCGGTGCGCGATCGGTCGAGAGCCCCCACTCCGGGCGCCTCCGCGAGATCTTCCGCCGCGACGACGCCGCAGGCTTCTTGGAGCATCTCTACAGCTCGCGTGTCGCCTGAGAGCACCGTCGCCAGAACACGTGGCGCGTGCCGGATCACCGCGCTCAGAAGCTCGCGCTGCGCCGCGAACTCAAGGCGCACATCCACCAGCACCAGCGGAAGGCCCAAGAGACGATGCTTCCCGTCGCGCGCTACCGCAATGGCTCGATCGTATAGAATCGCGAGATCCGCCAGCGACGACTCGGCCAGCTCTTGCTCGTACAACGTGAGAATGCGGGCCAGATCGCGGCCCGGAGCGCTGGTGTCGCTCAACCGTTTGCGATCCACGCGCTCCAGCCGCAGCTCGGAGACGGTCTTCGCGGCCGCATGAGCAAGCCCGCGCGTGTGCGCTACCTCGCCGAAATACGGAATGCCGCCGTCGCGCAGCTTGTGGATCACGCGCGCGGCCATGGCCTCGCGGCTCAACTGGCTCATGGGCGCGAGATCGCGCTCGGCCAGATCGAGCGCCGCGAGTTGGGCCGCAAGCCCCGTCAGCGTAGTGCGGTGGACGCCGGCGAATCCCAATTGGCAGCTGGACCGCACCAGATCGTCCGCCGCGCCGCGCGAGGCGGCCAGCACCAGCGCTTCCGTTTCGCCGCACGACGCGAGAAAATCCGCACACTCGCGCAGAAGAGGAGCATACGCGCTGGAACGAACAACACGCCGCACTGTTGCTACTATACGATCCATGAACCCCCGTCTGCTCCTGTTGGTAGTGCGCTAAAAGTTGGTTGATCCTCGTGGGAGTGGTGGGTGGCGGATTTACCTGCGGCGCTTCTTCCTGTTCGGCTTACTGGATTCGTTCTGGTTTTCGGCTGACGACTCGGGTTCATCGGAGTCGCGAGAGCGACGCCCAAAAACGAAGGTCGTCACGATTCCTCCGATTCCTCCCACTCCAATGACTCCACCGGCAATCTCGTGTCCTTGGATCGCGGTGTAGACCCCGCCCGCAAGAGCCGCCAAGGTTATAATCAAGGCGCAGACTTGTCCGGATCTCGCTTCTGTGAATTGTCTGTTGTAGTGGTTTATTTGCGCCTCTACAACGGTCGTTTCAGTCTTCCTGCGATGTTCAGCTTCTTGCTCGGCCATCCTTAACATTCGATCAGCAGACCCGGGGCAGATCTCCTCGTAGTGTCGTAACAATGCCGGTGGCGGCATTGGGCCTGAGAACTGCTGAAGGCTCGACGCGACCATCTTTGGAGGGGGTGGCTTAGGTGGAGGTTTGACAGTATACTCACGAACTGGTTCTAGTTTTCCGTCCGTGACAGGCGTACCAGGATCGCGTGCTGCTGGTTCCCCTTCATTCGGTGTCGGATTCATCCTGACCACGCTCTCCTTGGACTGCGGCGGCGATGTATCCTGCGACCAATTTCCAGTCCCGCGAGAGAGCATCAGAAGAGGTTGTCTTTGAGATGTCGCGACCATGGTATACGAACACGGGTACAACGTGGTCAGGGGACTGGAGGCTCAGGACGTTGCCGAATCCACGCCAAAATGCACGGCCAACAAATGCATGACCAATCTCGTGCACGAATACTTGTTGCCCTCCCCAGTTCGCACGTGCCTGTCCCTTCTTCTCGTTTACCATTGGGATCACCTGCCTTAGTTTAGATGCCTTTCGTAGCATCTTTCAATAGCAGATTTGTCAAGCTATTGAAAACACTAGACAAATAAAGGAAGGGCCGAGTTCGCAAGAGCGGGCCGCCAGAGGATCACGCCCGCGCCTCCGCCAGCGGCAGGAATAACGTTTCGCCCTTCTTCGGAAAGGCGCGCTGAAGCATCTCATAAAACTGGTCCCACGAAGAACTGGCGCGCATCAGTCCGATCACGGCGTAAAGATGCTGCGCTAACGCAGGATGGCCGACGTCCTCGGTCAGCCATTGGTGATGCCTGCCCTTACGGCGCCCGCGTTCCCCCTTCGGATTCCGCGCCTCCAGTTCGGCGAGAATGCCAGGAGCAAGCCGATCATACACAAGATCCTTTGTGTAATGCGCGACGATCTGCGGTCGATTCACATTCATCCCCTTCCATTGCCATCCACGCAACCTGAAAATCTGCTGATAGAACTCGTCAGGGAACCGCTTCGCCCATGCGGCTAGTTCTTTACGTAGGAATCGGTCCAGGATCTCTTGCAGTGCGCGCTTGTCGCGAACCGCTTGATGTCCGGTTGCTTCATCGACGAGTGCAACTATCGCTACGCCAGCTAGGGCGCGAACTAGTATTTCGGCTTTGGTGGCGAAATGGGATTGCGTAGACCGAAGCGCGCCAGCGGCGCGCGCCTTGAGCCACACTTCCAGGATTTTCGGAAAGTCCTCAGCCTTCAGGCCGTGCGCTATGCCCCCGGCCTTGGGTTGATACAGAACCGGGGTCTTTAGCGCCATGGCTAAGTCATTCGCAATAAAAGGGACAAGGTTTCCAGCGGATACATAAACGGGAAGTTCGGCGCCACCGCGCTTTCGCAGCCAGTGCGACCCGCCCCGCTTCCCGCCCAACACCTTAGTGACCTCACGCTCGGAAAGGACGCGCGTGCCATCTTCCAACACCGCGCACGCGATTTTTTCATCGCCGATCTCAAGAGTGCCCTCGTGTGCGGCCTTAAGCGGATTCTTGGGGCGCCCCCCAGCGCGCCGGGTACGTTGCGCTTGAATCTCGGCGTAGTACTCAGGACCACGTTCGGCTGTCTTCTGCCCACCCAGCTTCCCTAGCTCCACTGCGGCTTGGTTTTTATCTTCTTCTGGCATGAACCCATATTACAGGATGCGCCTGTAGTTTGTCAAATAATTCTATTCTTCTATTGAAAACAGCAAGCGGGAGTGGTATGCTTAACCATGAAGCAAAAAACCCCGGCCAGTGTTGAAGCACCGACCGGGGCTGTAAACTGCACAGCCGAAGCCATACAGGTTCGCACCTCAATCATAGGGCTTCAGGCTGTGGAACTCAAGAGGAGATTCCATGACCTGTCACAACTGCCGTACCGAATGCCGCAAGTTCGGGAAGCGTAAAGACCGCCAGCGCTACCAGTGCTCCCAATGCGGCAAGGTGTTCACGGCCGCCCGCGATAGCACCTTGGACGGCATGTACCTGCCCGTAGAGAAAGCGGAGATGGTTCTCCGTCTCTTGCTGGAAGGTTCCAGCGTGGCGACCATCCACCGCGTTACCGGCGTCCACCACGGCACGATTCTCAAGCTGCTGGTCCAGTGTGGCGAGAAGTGCGAAAAGATCATGGCCGATAAGGTCCGCAACGTCGAAGTACGGGACGTGGAGTGCGATGAGCTGTGGGCCTTCATCGGGAAGAAACAGAAGCGCGTCAAACCCACGGACGATCAGAACCTTGGCGACTGCTATACGTTCGTGGCGATTGAGCGGCACTCCAAGCTGGTCCTAAACATCGCCATGGGCAAGCGGGACCAGTTGACCACGGATGCTTTCATCGAAGGCGTTCGCCACGCTACGACCGGAAAGCATTTCCAAATCACCACGGACGGCTTCGCGCCTTACCGTTCGGCCATTACAACCACCCTGCATGACCGTTGCGACTTCGCACAACTCATCAAGGTCTACCGTGCGCCGAGCGACGGCGAAGCCCGCTACAGCCCTGCTGATGTAGCTTCCGTGGAGGTAGTCCCAGTCATGGGCCATCCCGATCCCGAGCGTATCTGTACCTCGATTGTCGAGCGGTCTAATCTCAGCACTCGGATGAGCGTTCGCCGGTTCACTCGGCTCACGAACGCTTTCAGCAAGAAGTGGGAGAACCACTGGGCTGCTGTCGTGGTGTGGTTCACCTTCTACAACTTCTGCCGAGTCCACAAGAGCTTGAGAGTGACGCCTGCGATGGAAGCGGGGATCGCTTCCCATGTGTGGACTGTCCGCGAACTTCTGGAGGCGGCTTGAGCAAACCTCCCTGTTGTTGGCCGAACTGGCCCCGAGCGCCACCACCAAGCCCAGCCCTAGCGGCTGGGCTTTTTGTTTATTATGCAGGTATGCAAAGTGATTACCGGACGCTGTATACTCGTGTGACAAAAGCTCTCACGTCCTTAACTGAAGCGCTTAAAGTTGAGCACCAACTCTATGCCGAATACGACGCCGGGGATCATTCTGCCGCTAGAGGGGAAAAGATCGCACGCCAAAAAGGTATTTTCAAAGAGGCGCTCAACGAACTTGAAAACGCCCGCCAGGCGATGTTCGACGCGGGATACGTCCCGCCTGGCTGAGATCAACCAACTATTAGCGCACTACCCTCCTGTTCGCCGCTGCTACCTTCGCGCTTTCCCCGCAAGTCGCGACGTTCTCCGTCGTCGCCCGCGATCCCGCCAATGGCGACCTGGGCGTCGCCGTCGCATCGCGCTATTTCTCGGTGGGCTCGGTGGTCCCGTGGGCCGAAGCGGGAGTCGGCGCGGTGGCCACGCAGGCGAATGTCAACGTTGGCTACGGACCGCGCGGCATTGATCTGCTCAAACAGGGGCTCAGCGCGAAAGAGGCGCTGGATAAGCTGCTGGCGGACGACAAATTCGACGGTAAGGACGGACGCCAGATCGCGATCGTGGATGCGCAGGGCCGCATCGCCGCATTTACCGGCCCGAAAGCGCCTAACTGGGCCGGCGACCGCCAAGGCAAGACCTGGTCCGCGCAAGGAAACATCCTGGTTGGCGCGCAGGTGCCCGAGGCGATGGGGCGGGCGTTCGATTCGACCGAAGGCGAGCTGGCCGAAAAACTTTTCGCGGCCCTCAAAGCCGGCGACGATGCGGGCGGCGATTCGCGGGGCAAGCAGTCGGCTTCGATCCTGGTGGTGCGCAAGCTGGGAGGGCGGAATACGAATAACGATCGCTACGTTTACATCAATGTCGACGATAACCCCGCACCGATAGTGGAGTTGCGACGGCTGCTCGATTTGAACCTCGGCTACCTGTATCAGGATCAGACTTTCAAGCGGATCGGGGCAGGGGATTTCAAGGCTGCTCGCGATGCGGCGGCGGGGGCCGCGCGCTACATGCCGAATCGTGCCGATGTGTATGTGAGTCTGGGGCTGTTGGAATATGCGGCGGGGAACAAGGGGGCGGCTGCGGCGGCATTTCGCGCGGGGGCGAAGCTGGATCCTAAGTTTAGACAAAGGGTGGAGGGGTCGGCGAAGATACGGCCGCAGTTTCAGGGGTTGTTGGAGGATGCGGCGTTCTTGAAGGAAGTGTTTGGGGAATGACCTCGCGCCGGTCCGCGCACGCAACGACGTTTGTGCGGGAGCAGAGCCGCGAGCGTAAGCGACCGGGCGTAGTGTCCGGGGGTGTCGGTTGTGATCCGCGCTGGAACGATCCGTTCCGGTCGCTAACGCTCGCGGCTCTGCTCCCGCACACTGATCCGATCTCGCATGCCATGCGCGGCTTGGCCTAGAAACTCCCCCACCCTCTCTACTGCCCGGATTAGATTGTCATATGAATTTGCGATGCTGAACCGCAGGTAGCCCTCGCCTCCTGGGCCGAACGCGGTGCCGCTTACCGCGGCTACGCCGGCCTCATCTAGCAGCGCGTCGGCCATGGCTTCGGAACGCCAACCGGTTCCTCGAATATCTGGGAACACGTAGAACGCGCCCTCGGGGATCGCGCAACGTACGCCGGGTAGCGCGTTCAAGGCGGCGCAGACCGCGTCCCTGCGGCGCCGAAATTCCGCGACCATCGCGTCTACTGCGTCCTGCGGACGGTCCAGCGCCGCGATTCCGGCGCGCTGCGTGAAACTCGCAGTGCACGAGTTCGAGTTCACCATCAGCTTGTTCACCGCGTCCACCAGCCACGGGGGCATCACACCGTAACCCATGCGCCAGCCGGTCATCGCGTAGGTCTTCGAAAAGCCATCCAGCAGGATGGTTTTCTCCTGCATCCCCGGCTGCGACGCGATGGACACCGGCGGCTCGCCGAAATAGATGCGCGAGTAGATCTCGTCGGAGAGTACGATGAGATCCCGGTTGCGTACCATGTCCGCAATGGCGCGGATATCGTCCGCCGGAATCACACCGCCAGTGGGATTATGCGGCGAGTTCAAGATCAACATCTTCGTGCGATCGCTCAAGCGCTCGCGCAGGATGTTCAAGTCTCCCTGCGGCGCCGGCACGGGCGTTGCGCCCAGGAAGCGGATCATCGATTCGTAAATTGGAAAGCCCGGATCGGGGTAGATTACTTCATCGCCCGGCTCCAGCAGCGCCAGCATCGGGAAAAAGATCATCGGCTTGCCGCCCGGAACCACGGACACATGCTCAGGCCCGACTTGAACCCCGCGCGTCCGGCGAATATACGAGGCGATGCTTTCGCGCAGCTCAGGCAATCCCTGTGTAGGACCGTAGCGCGTCCAGCCCTGATCCAGCGCCTGCTTCGCTGCCTCCACAATGTGCCTAGGCGTGTCGAAATCCGGCTCGCCCAGCTCCAGGTGGATGATATCGCGGCCCTGGGCTTCGAGTGCGCGGGCGCGCAGCAGCACTTTGAAGGCGCCCTCGACGCCCATGCGGTCCATTCTTGCCGCGAGCTTCATGGCTGTTTGCGGAAGAATGCCACCTCATTGCGAAACTCCAGGAACGCCACCCGGTCGCCGATGGATGCCCGTTCACCGTCGATGCGCCCGGTGAGCTTGCCGCCGCTTTCCAGCTCGATAATTGCAAGCTGGTAAGGCACATCGTTCAGATACTGCGGAGTTGGGGAATACACTACCGTCTCGGTATAAACCACGCCGTTGCCTGGAGCGCTCATGCGGCCCCCAGGATGGAGACCACGCAGGTGGCGCCAGAACCGCCCAGGTTCTGGGCCAGTCCGAGCGAATGCCGCGCAATCTGGCGCTCGCCCGCGTCGCCGCGGATCTGCTGCACCACGTCGCAAATCTGCGCGACGCCGGTGGCGCCCACTGGATGCCCCTTGGATTTCAGACCGCCGCTGGTATTGATCGGGCGTTCGCCATGGAGGCAGGTCTTTCCCGCCAGGGTGTACGGGCCGCCTTCGCCCTTATTTACGAAACCGAGATCCTCAATCGCCAGAATCTCCGCGATGGTGAAGCAGTCATGCACTTCCGCGAATTCGATGTCGGCCGCCTCCACGCCCGCCATTTTGTACGCTTTCCCGGCCGCGATTTTCAAAGCGCGCAGGGTGGTGATGTCGTCCTTCTGGTCGAGCGCGACATAATCCGACGTCTGCGCAATCCCCAGCACGCGCGCGGGCTTTCCCTTGAAGTTGCCGGCCCGCTCGAGGGCGGTAATCACAACCGCGGCAGCGCCGTCGCTGACCAGGGAACAGTCATACACCGTGAGCGGATCGGCCACCGGCTTGCCCGCCAGCGCCTGCTCCATGGTGATCACCTTGCGCATGTGGGCCATCGGATTCTTGGCGCCATTGGCGTGATTCTTTACCGCCACAGCCGCCAGCATTTCGCGCGTGGTTCCGTACTGGTACATGTGCCGCCGCGCGATCATGGCAAATAGCGCGGGAAAGGTGGCCCCGGCGCGCACTTCTCCGCCCAAGTCGCCTGCCGCGGCTAGAATCTCGGTTACTCGAGGGGTCGATTGGGAGGTCATCTTCTCCACCCCGGTTACCAGCACGGTGTCGTAGATCCCGGCTGCCACGCTGGCCACGGCTTGAAAGAAGGCCGCGCCGCTGGATGCGCAAGCGGCCTCGAACCGAGTGGCTGGAACGCCCGTAATCCCCATCCCTTCCGCCACATACGGGGCGAGATGGTTCTGTCCGGCAAAGGAAGGTCCGGCGAAGTTCCCCAGGAAGAACGCCTCTATCCGCGAGGGTTCCGCGCCGGCGTCCTCCAGGGCTTTCTGCCCGGCCTCCACCGCGAGCGAACGCAGATCGCGATCCGGAAACGCCCCAAAGTGCGTTTTCCCGATTCCGGTTACGGCTACAGATCTCATATAATCAGGATACCGAAGCGGGTTGTGGTCCGTCTTCATGTTGAAGCGGGCGATTCCCGCCGATCTTCAGGTAGAATTGCACGTTTCGCCGTTTTTCACGTCACCTTGTTATAGGCATGGCGACGGCGATCAGAACGTTCGAGGGGTTAATGAACGAACGAGGCGCCCCACCGCCCATCGACGCCACCTGGCAAGCTTCCCAAGAGCTGCAAAGCCGCTTTATTTCCGATAACTTGCGCAGGATCTTCCTGCTGATCTACCGGATAGTGGGCAACGTGGACGACGCCCAGGATCTTACCCAGGAAGCCTTCATC
>JALYHQ010000092.1 GCA_030776455.1 Acidobacteriota bacterium
CAGAGCTCGCCTCCGCTTCATCAGACTGGGACCATTGTGCAATCATGGGGGCATTCTCGTAAAGAGAAAATCAGCGAATGCAGCAACCCTGTCTTAGAGGTTTGTCTCACCTAAGGGGTTCGATCCAGTTTCGCCTGCCAGAGGCCGATTGCTAACCGTTGCTAACCTACCCACACGGGGACCGGGAATCGTCACGTTCCTCGGCTGGTTTGGACACGTAGTAGCGGGAACCGCTTCCTTTGGTCGCGGCTCGGTTTGGGCAGATGGTATGCTCTGGGATATGAAAAGGCTACTGGGATTGGTGGTTCTGGGTGCGTTGGGACTCGCGGCGGCGCCGGCGGCTCGAGAGCCTCAGGTCGACGCGCGCGTGAAGAAGTCGTTCCGGCGGGCGGAACAAAATGGGTGGGTCTTCGTGCATCTGGAAGGGACGCCTTCCGAGCTTGGATTCCAGCACGGATACTGGCTTGCCTCCGAGATCCAGGATACGTTTCACGTGGTCTCGACCGGAATGACGCATGACTCCAAGAAAAGCTGGGGTTTCTTCCGCAACACCGCCGAGAAAGTGTTGTGGCCGCACATTGAGCAGCAGTATCGCGACGAGTTGAAGGGTATCGTCGAGGGATTGCACGCCAAGAACGTGAAACTGGACGTGTGGGATGTGGTGGCGCTGAACGCGTGGCTGGAGCTCTCGCCTTATTACACAAACTGGTATGACAAACAGCATAAGCTGGCGCACGACAAGCGGCCGGTGCCGGAACACTGCAGCGCCTTCGTGGCCACCGGGAGCTACACCACCGACGGGCACGTGGTGATTGCGCACAATAACTGGACCGAGTACAAGGAAGGCTCGCGCTGGAACATCATCTTCGACATCGCGCCCGCCAGCGGGCACCGGCTGGTGATGGACGGCATGCCCGGCCTGATCCACAGCGGCGACGATTTCGGGGTGAATGACGCGGGCATCGCGATCACGGAAACCACCATCAGCCAGTTCTCCGGTTTTGATCCCAACGGCATCGCCGAGTTTGTGCGCGCCCGCAAAGCGATGCAATATGCGGCATCGATCGACGAATTCGCGGACATCATGAAGGCCGGAAACAACGGCGGGTACGCCAACAACTGGCTGGTGGTGGACACCAAGACCAATGAAATCGGCAGCCTGGAGCTGGGCTTGAAGAACGTCAATCTGATGAAGACCAAAGACGGATATTTCGTGGGTTCGAATTATCCGAACAATGCGAAGCTGGCGGCTGAGGAGACGGATTTCGGGATCAAGGACCTGAGCGTGAGCGCCAATGCGCGGCATATCCGGTGGGATCAATTGATGGCCGAGAATAAAGGCCGCATCGATGTGGCCGCGGCGCAGAAGTTCCTGGGCGATCACTACGACACGTTCGACAAGAAGACCGCACCCAGCGAGCGGACGCTGTGCGGGCATATCGACTTGTCGGCGCGCGGCTCGAAGCCCTGGGAGCCGGAGTACGGGATCGCGGGCGCGGTTCAAAACAAGGCGGCGGACGCAGCGATGATTTCGAAGATGACGTTCACCGCGGCAATGGGGCACTCCTGCGGCATCGACTTCCACGCGGCGGAGCATCTCGCGAAGCATCCCGAATTCGCCTGGCAGAAGAGTCTACTGAAAGACTTGAAATCGTATCCCTGGACCACCTTCGAAGCGGCCCGGTGACATACGCCGATCTGGCGCTGGCGCGGCGGCTGGAGCTGAATGAAGCCCGGAATGCCGCCGAACTCTCGCAAGTGTACGGTGAAACCGCGACTCGTATCGGCGGCGGCGAGGTAGCGTTCGGGGGTGCGGGGTCGCCGCTGTCGCATGCCGTCGGCGTGGGGATGCAAGGGCCGGTGACGGCGGCCGAGCTGGATGCGATTGAGGAGTATTATCGCAGCCGCGGCACGCCGATCAATGTCGACCTGTGCCCGCTGGCGGATCCATCGCTGGCCGAGCTGATGGGAAAGCGCTGTTATCGCATCGCGGAATTCAACAATGTGCTGGTACGGGCGGCTCAGCCCGTGCCGGACGGCGAGGACGTCAGAATCCGGCGCGCGGGCGAGCAGGATCGCGAAGCGTGGGCCCGCACAACCATGCACGGGTTTCTGGAGCGCGAAGACGTTTTGCAGCCGGAGATGGATCTGGCCGCTACGCTTTACGGCATGCCCAGTGGCGCGCCGTGGCTGGCCGAGATCGATGGAACGCCGGTGGCGGCCGCAGGTATGGCGGTACGGGACGGGCTGGCGATGCTGTTCGGAGACGCGACGCGCCCGGGCTATCGGAATCGCGGGCTGCACATGGCGCTGATCGTAGCCCGGATGCGGTACGCAGCGGAGCGTGGATGCGATTTGATTACCGCGTCGACGCTGCCGGGCAGTGGATCGCAGCGGAATTAGAGCGGCTCGGATTTCGCGTGGTCTATACGAAGACGATCATGCTGCTCGCGGGCGAAATCGCGGTCGCGGGACAGTCTGCCCGTCAATGGCAATCACCAGAAGAATTTCCCGATTAGAAATGCTGCGCCCAGCAGCAAGCCGATCAGCGCCTCGTATTCCCGATTGCGCCGGTAGAGCGACCAGCGGAAGCCTCGCATGGAACCGCGGGGCATGGCGCCGCGCCACAGGAGAGCCGGGACTCGGCGGGCGTAGGCGTCATATTCGGGAAAAAGCTTGCGCAGGTGCTGTTCTTCGAGCTGGATTACGGGGAGATACACAAAGACGAACACTACTGCGAAGATCGCGCCCAGGAGCCAGCGCCGGGACGCGACAGCGAGGCCGAGGGCGACGATGAGCGTCCCCACATAAAGCGGATTGCGTACGAACCGGTAAGGGCCACTCTCGGCGAGTTGCGAATTCTTTTCCAGGTGCCCGGCCGCCCAGGCGCGCAATGCGAGTCCGAGAGCGGCGATGGGGAGTCCGGCAGCTAATGACACTGCGCTCGGGCGAGACAGCCAGGCGAATGCGATCACCAGGACAAAGCCGAACGGGACACGCAGCCGCGCTACAACGTCGGCGTAACGCTTCGGGAACATAGGACCTTGGCGAGCGCGTCGAAAACCACCGCCGGAGAGATGGAGCGCATGCTGGGATGCGGATCGGGAGTGCGCTTGAGCGTGGTGACTGCAGCGGTGGAGCGCAGCACCGTGAACGCGCCGCCGTACGGACCATTGCGAGCCGGGTCAGTGGGACCGTAGATGGCAACTCCGGTCTTGCCGAGCGCGGCGGCGAGGTGCAGCGGGCCGCTATCCACGCCCACCACGGCGACGGCGCGGCGCGTGGCGTCGAGCAGCCCTGGCAGACTCGATGAGTGCGGGTCGGCGCCATCGATCTCGATGGATTCGGCGGCGTTCAAAACCAGCTTGAGTCCGAACTCGCGACGCAGGCGCTTTCCGAGTTCGCCGTAGAATTCGAGAGGCCATTGTTTCGCTCCCCAACCCGCGAGCGGACTGGCCAGCACGAAGTCGCCGGCGGGGAGACGGCCCTCAGGAGTTCCCGGCGGCAGCGGGAAGGTTCGCAGCAAGCTGGATGCCCCGGCGGCGGCCGCGAGGTCGAGATTGAGATCCACCATGTGGACCGATGTCGACCGCGTCTTGTCGGAATAGCACCACGCGGCTGGCCGCTCCCGGACCAGCGGCGAAGCAAATCCGAAGATACGTTCGGGACGCGCGATGGCGGCGATGGCGGCGGATTTGATGAGTCCCTGGAAGTCGACGGCGAACTCGTAGTGCGACGCGCGCAGGTCGCGCCAGGAGCCCAGGATTCCGCCCAGGCTGCCGCGGTCCAGAAAAATGGTGCGGTCCACGTAGGGATTGCCCTCGAGCAGAGCGCTCCAGTGCTTCTCCACGATCCAGGTAATTGTCGAGTGCGGGATGCTGTGTTTCAGGCTGGCGACGGCAGGCAAAGTTTGAATGACGTCACCCATCGCTCCCAGCCGGACCACCAAGACGCGGGCTCCGGCCATCAAGCGAGCTCCTGCCGGCGGCGCACGTCCGCGGCGAGCTTGCGGCGAAGCGGTGCGTCGGCGATATCATCCGCGTGCGCCGGCGCCTGGCCGATGACCACGCAATCCACTACCATCAATGCCGCTACCAGTTGCGCGCGCGCTTCGGCGGGCAGAATTGGATCGGGGCCGGGCTCCATCACGCTCACTATGAGCCAGTCCGCGCCACTGGATAACGCCGCCAGGCGGCGCGCGTGTTCCGGCAGCAGAGGGTCGAAACAGCCGCTTACCCAGCGGGCATGCTTGCCCCGCGTATGATCCAGAGCATCCTCATAGGAGTGAATTTTCGTTCGCGTATCCAATCTGGACCGTGTTCCCATTCCTATTCAATCAGTTTGAGGGCCTCTTCCGCCACACGGCCAGATGGGACGCGGGTCATGCAGCGATGGTCAATGGGGCACTCGCGGAGGAGGCAGGGACTGCAATCGACCGGCTCGCGAACGATGCGCGCGCACGACCCGGTGGGGCCAGTGGCCTCATGATCGGTGGCGCCGAAGACAGCCACGGTGGGAACCCCGAGCGCGCTGGCTATATGCATCGCTCCGGAGTCGTTGGTGAGGAAGACCTGGCATGCCGCCGCCAGATCGATGAATTCGGCCAGCGTGGTACGGCCGGCGTGGTTTATCACTTCGCGGCCGGGCAGCAGCGCGGCGATCTGATCACAGACGGCGCGCTCGGAGGCCGATCCGAACAGAGCGATGGACGCGCCATGGACGCCGGCGACGGTGGCGGCAGCCTCCGCGAAGCGCTCGGGAAGCCAGCGTTTCGCGCCCCCGTAAGCGGCGCCCGGACTGACGCCGATCATCGGACGCAGCGCCACTTCGGGGCGGGTCAAGTGGATGGCATCGCACTCAGGCAGGCCGTCGATCAGGCCGGCGCGGCGCAGCAACTCGAGATAATAGAAGCGCTGGTGCCGGGGGATTTCGCCGGGCGCTGGCACGGGAATGGCGCTAGTGAGCAGCAGGCCTCGGGCGTCGCGATTGTACCCGATGCGAACGGGAATGCGCGCGAGCCAGACAATCAGGGCGGCTTCGAAGGCGTTCTGCAGCAGGATGGCGGCATCAAAGCGGCGCTCGCGCAACATGCGGGCGGTGGCCCAGTAGCCCTGGGTGTAAGGAATGACTTCGTCCGCGAACGGCTCGCGAGCGTATAACCCGGCGACCCAAGGCTTGGCCAGAATCGCGATCCGTGCGGCCGGAAAGCGCCCGCGCAACGCCTGGAGCGCGGGCACACACATCACCGCATCGCCCACCCAGTTGGTTGCGCGGACCAGGATATTCGAAAATGACACCGGCTACTCTATAGCGATGGTAGCCGTGTTGGAAGCAACTCCGCCAATTGTGAGCGAGATGGGAACCGCGTTGCCGCTGGGGGCGGTGTCGGGGATTTTGAAGTTGATCTGATAGAGACCCACAAAGCCGGGCGCCAGGCCGGAGAAGGGGATGTCGGAGGGAACGATGGGCACGTTGGCCAGGGTTATCACGGGCGTCTGAACGGTGAAGGCCAGCGGATTGGAAGGGGACGGGGAACCAAGACTCGGGCGATTCGTGACATCGCCCAGGCCCGTGGCATAGAGCTGAATGTATTCGCCGCGTTTGATGGGACGCGATCCGGGGAACGTGCCGACCGGCGCGACCACGGAGGCGGTTCCATTGATCAGCGCCGAGGCCTGGCCGCTGCCCCCCTGGTTGGTGGTGAAGATACCTGGTGAGAATGGCCGCAGCGTTACTGTGAGGCTCGAGGTGAAGGCGCCCTGTGTGAGAGTCAGCTTGATCGGCGTTGGCACAGTCACGCCGAAACGGGGAACCTGGAAATTAACTTGACCGGGTGAAACGAAGAACAGCGGGACTGGATTCAGGCCGGTGACACTGTCACCCATCGTCATGCTCAAGCCGCCGAGGGTAAACGGAAGCGGAGGAAGACCATCGGCTATCACGACGCCGGGTGCGAAGTTCACGCCATACAACGACGCGATGCTGCGTTCGGCGAGGGCGTTGCCACCCAGAGGAAACGCGTCATTCACGAAGCCGTTGGGCGGCGCCGAGGGAGCCGGACCGATGCTGAAAACCGCAGGATTCGAGCTGCCGCCGCCACTGTTGGGATTGAAAACCGAGACCGACGCGCGGCCGACAGATGCCAGGTCCGCAGCCAGGATTTGCACGGTGAGGTGCTGGGCGTCCGAAAAAGTTGTGGGCCGGTCCTGTCCGTTCCAGCGTACGCGCATGCCGGAGGCGAAGTTAGATCCAGTCGCGGTGACGGCGAGGCTGGCATCGCCGGCATTGGCCTGATTGGGAGAAATAGACTTAAGCACGGGTCCCACGGAAGCGCTGGAAAGGGGGACGGCGATTTCCCAGACGCTGCGGCCGTGGGTGGCGGCGCGCAGTACGCGGGCGCTACGCTGCAAACCCAGTGAGAGCACCACTACGCGCGGCAGCTGGTTGCCGAGGGTGTTCCAGGTGGCGCCCGCGTCAGTGCTGAACATCACTCCGGCATCCGTGGCGACATAGAGCCGGTTGGGAATATCCGGATCCACCACGACATCATTTACTGGCAAGTTGGGCAAATTGCCGGTTACGTCGGTCCAACTGCTGCCCGCATCGTGAGTGCGGAAGAGGTGGCCAAGGCTGTCGCTGGAGAAACCCGAGAAGGTGACATACGCGGTAGCGGGATCGATGGGATCAACGGTGATCGCCGTCACGGTGCGGGCCGGAAGCGCCTGCGTGGTGCGATTGACCCATGAGGCACCGGTGCCCGCGCCTGCGTTGCGTGTCACCTGCACTTGGCTGTCGCTGGTGCCGACGTATACGGTATTAGGATCGCTGGGCGCGACGGCAATGGCTTTGATAGTGGACCTCCCGGTGGAGGAAAGATCGGGAGAGATGGGGGTCCACTTGCCCGCGCCATCGCGGCTTTGCCACACACGGTAAGTGCCGAAGTATAGGGTTTGGGAATTGGACGGATCAAGGGCGAAGGGGGAAATGAACTGCGTGCGATCTGTCTGGTCGATGCCGTGGACGGAGCCGAGATAGTTGCCGGCGGCGTCCGTGCTGCGGCGGATGTCGATGTTCTGGCATACGCCATACGAAGTGTTGGGGACCGCATTGTCGATCGCGGCGAACCCGCCGTCACCGCAGGTAACATTGGTCCAGCTCATATTTCCGAAATACAGCTGGGTGCCGTTATCCTGTGCGCCCCCAATGACCACGCTGGGATCGGTTGGATGCTGCGCCAGGCCAGGGTAGAATTGCGTTATCGCAAGGGTGTTGTTCAATGTGACCCATCGAACCGTGGGATTCGCCGCGTCGACGGTGCTGTAAACACCGCCGTCATTGGCGACGAAAAGTTTCGATCCGTCTGGGGTGAATGCCAGAAAATGTTCGTCCACGTGCATCTGAACGCCGTTGGGGCCGGTGAGGGGCACGGTGGCCCAGGTGGCGCCTCCATCCATGCTTCTGGCGACACGCAGGGATCCCACCAGGAACACCAGGTTGGGATCCTTGGGGCTCACCCGGATGTTCATGTCATACCAGCACTGGCCAACGCCGGAACAAACATTGGGCGTCGTAAGCTTATTCCAAGTGGATCCGCCGTCGGTAGTCTTGAACACGCCGAGCAGGCTTCCGAACGTGGAACTGGACGAATCCTGGATCGCGACGAAAAGCGTGCTGGGATTCGACGGTGAGATACCGATGTCGACGCGACCAATGTTGGCGCTGGGCAGTGCGTTCGCGCCGGAACCGCTGATCTGAGTCCAGGTCTTGCCGGCGTCCGAGGACTTGTAAACTCCATTGCTGCCGGCGCCGTTGATGTTTCCCAGCGCGGCGTACGCGGTGTTGCCGTTGCTGGGATCGAACAACACGGAGGTTGCCGGAGCGCCCGTCAGCACCTGAGTCCAGGTGAGACCTCCATCGGCGGATCGCCAGACTCCGCGGGTAAGCGTGCTGGGAGTCAGGGTGCCGATGGTGCCGACCGCCGCGAGTATAACCTGGCCGTTGACAGGATGAACCGCGAGCGAGCCGATGGTTGCCCGCAAGAAAGGCCCCACGATGCTGGTCCAGTGCTGCCCACCATCGGTGGATTTCAGGATGCCCGCGCCATAGTAACTGTCGCCAGTGAAGTTCTCCTCGCCGGTGCCCACATAAACGACGTCGGGACTGTTCGGGTCAATGGCGATGGAGCCGTTCGCGAGCGAAGGCTGATCGTCCGTGAGCGGGATCCAGTTCTGGCCGCCATCGGTGGTTTTCCAAACGCCGCCTTCCGCTGCGCCGATGTACACGACATTGTTATCGCGCGGATCGATGGCAATGGCGTTTACGCGGCCGGCCGTGACTAAGCCGGTGCCGCCGCCGGTGGGGCGGGGGCCGATGAGACTCCAGTTATTGGAATCGCTGGTGGCGAGGGGCTGGGCGGAAGACGATCCAGTCCGGGCGCGCGCCGCGGATTCAATATTCTTGATGGCTTCGATGGCCTTTACGCGGGCGCCCGCGGGTATGTGCCCTAGCGGATACTCGCGCTGGCTGTAAAACCATTCGTCGCGCGCGGCGGCATTGTCGTCAACGTCTTTTTTCGGGGCGTCCTGAGCGGAAGCCAAAAGAGCACACAAGGGTAGGGCAAGAAGGCAGAAGTAGTTACGCATTAAAAACTCCTAGGGTGAGTTTTTATTATACCGCAAATCGCGACTATACTGAAGATATGGCGACACTGGTGGGCCTGCTGGACGGAGCAGCGCTGGAGGCGAAAGAGCAACGGCTGCTCGCTCATCTTCAGTCGCTGGGACGCGTGCTGGTGGCGTATTCCGGCGGTACGGATTCGGCCTACCTTGCATGGGCGGCGCACCGGGCGCTGGGCCAGGATGCGGTAGCGATTACGGCCGACTCGGCGTCTATTCCCGAATCGCACAAGCGCGATGCCGAGGCGTTCGCGCGCGAGTGCGGATTCCGGCATGAGTACATCGAGACCCGCGAATTCGAGAATCCGGATTACATCAAGAACGACCCGAATCGGTGTTTCCACTGCAAGGATGAGCTGTTCCTGCGGCTGGAGGAGTATGGGCAGGCGCATGGCTTCGGGCACATCGTGTACGGCGTGAATGTTGACGATCTGGGCGATTACCGTCCGGGCCAGAAAGCCGCCAAACTGCATCAGGTGGAAGCGCCGCTGGTGGAGGCGGAGTTGACCAAGGCGGAGATTCGCGAATTGTCGCGGCGGGCCGGGTTAACCACATGGGATCTTCCCGCGGCGGCTTGCCTGTCATCGCGCATTCCGTATGGAACGCCGGTGACGATTGAGACCATCAAGACCGTGGAGCAAGGCGAGGAAGAGATCAAGGCGCTGGGATTCCGGCAATTCCGCGTGCGATTCCACGGCGATCTGGTGCGCATCGAGATCGCAAAGGACGAGTTGGAGCGCGCGCTGGCGCCGGACATGGCCACGGCGTTTACCGCGATCTTTAAGCCACTCGGATTTCATTACGTGACGCTGGATCTGGAGGGGTATCGCCAGGGTTCGCTGAATGCAGCGCTGCCGCGCTGAGTTTCACCAGGAGCTTGTTGCAGCATAGCCGCAACCAAGGGTTAAACTTGTCGGGAAAACTTGGGGAAGGCCGCTTGGAAAGCGGCCCGCAGGTTGCTAACCTGCCCCACATGCTCGCGGGCTGCAAAGAAATTTGACTGTAGTAGTACATGGGACTGCTCCTCGCTGGTATCGACACGTAGTAGCGGGGGTTTATTTCGGCTTGGCGGTGAGTTCGGCGACGGTCGGCAATTTCGAGGCTTCCCATCCGCCGCCCAGCGCTTCAATCAAGAGCACGCTGGCCACCATGCGGCGAGTAAGCACACTCAGGGCGGACCGTTGCGCTCCCAGCAGTGAAGTTTGCGCGAGCAGGACCTGCAGATAAGTCACCGTTCCGGCCTTGTACTGATACGTTGAGATATCCAGCAAGCGTTGCGCGGATCCGATAGTTGCCTCGGTAGCAATCGCTTCGTCCGCCAGGATTCGCGATGCTGCCAGGTTATCCTCAACTTGCTGGAAGGCGGTCAACACGGTCTGCCGGTAATTCGCCATGGAAGTATCATAAATATCCTTGGCTTGGCTCACCTGTGCGCGGCGGCGTCCGGCATCGAACAAGGTTTGATTCAGGCCGGCTCCGGCGGAAAAGAAGCGGCTCGGCCATGTGAACAAGCTCAAGAAACTGGAAGCCTGCAAGCCCGCGGCTCCGCTGAGTGTCAGCGCCGGAAAAAAAGCGGCTTCGGTGATCCCGATCTGCTCATGTACGGCGGCCGTTTGCCGCTCCACTTGGGCTATGTCGGGGCGGCGCTCCATCAGCGTCGATGGAACTCCGGTGGGAATGGGAGGCGGCGGACCCTTAGGCAGCTCCGCGGGCAGCGTGAGATCGGACGGCGGCTTGCCGGTGAGCGTGGCGATGGCGTGTTCGAATTGCGCGCGGGCTACGCCCAGGTCAATCAACTGTTCGAGGGCGCCGTTCAACTGCGTTTCCGCTTGAGCTACGTCGGCCCCGGTGGCGACACCCCCATTGAAGCGATCCTGCGTCAACTGAAGATACTCCCGGTAGGATGCCACGGTGCGTTCGAGCAGATCGCGGTTGCCGTCGAGGCCGCGCAACTGGAAATAATCCTGCGCCAGCTCGGCCTGGAATATGAGACGAACGTTTTCCAGTTGCGCCGCGGAGGCTTGCGCGTTTTCCGCGCTGGCCAGCACGGAACGCCGGATGCTGCCCCAGAGGTCCACTTGATACGAAAAATCGAACGGCAGGCTGTAGCTGCTGCGCACGCCGGATGTGCCGCCGGCACGCGAGGCGCTGACCGCGGGCGCGGTCCCGATGGTGGGAAATAGCGCGGCGCGCGCGATTCTTACGGCATCGCGAGCCGCATGGAACTGCGCTTCGGCCTGCAAGACATTTTGGTTGGAGATGCTGACTTGTTCTTCCAGCGCGTTCAGCTCGGGATCGTTGTAGAGCTCCCACCACTTGCCGCGGATCAAACCGTCGTTGGGTTGGGATTCCTTCCAGCCTGGAG